>VBIC01000050.1:0-1255 GCA_005881425.1 Chloroflexota bacterium
CGCCGTGTACGTCGACCGGGACGGCCGGCTGGCGGCGAGCTTTGGAGGCCGCCGGCTGGCGGTGTACCCGACCGGCTTCGGCACGAGCTGCCTGGTCGAGTCCAGGCCGAACCAGCGCCTGGTGGATCGCGCCTATCGCCTGCTCTCACATATGGCCTACCGAGGGATCGCCGAGGTGGAGTTCATCTGGGATCCCAGCTCCGAGGAGTGGGCGCTGATAGACGTCAATCCCCGCTGCTGGAAGTGGGTCGGCCTCACGGGGTTCGCCGGCGTCGACCTGGCCTGGATGGCCTATACCGACGCGGTCGGGGCCGCCCGGGGCAGCTGCAGGCAGGTGCCAGGGGCCCGCTGGGCCTCGATCCTGGACCTGGCCGCCATGGGGTCGCAAGGAGGTAACAGTCTGCTGACGGATAGTGACTACCAGGCGCTCCTTTCCGGCCGTGGAGAGGCTCCGATCGTCGATTCCGTATTCACCCCGGATGATCCGCTGCCGTTCGCGCGCGCTCTGGAGTCGCTGGCGCGGCCGGGCATCGCCTGCCGATGTTAATCCAGGGCCAAAGCCTTGACAGCCCGCCGGCCCGGGCCTAAAATAAGCATCGATACATCGAAATATACCGATTGATAGGAGGCCCAAGATGGCGAACGAAGACGACGTGGCGGGATGCGGTTGCTGTCAATCGTGTGGCTGTGAGGATTCGCCTGAAGACGGCGGCGACTGCGGCTGCTGCAGCTGCGCGTGCGGCTGCTGCGACTGATTTCGGCGACCGCGACACCTTTTGAGGTCCTGAAAAAGCCATGGAGCGGAATCAAAGCCTGCCCAAGATGGCGCGCCAGCTGGCGTTTCTCTACCGGTATCCAATGCGCTACCGGCGCCAGATGGCCAGCGCCCAAACACTCTTGCTCTCCTCGATGCTGCTGGCCCTGGCCATCCCGATCATCATTCGGGTGGCAATCGACCTCGGCATCGTCGGTAACAACCCCCTGGTCCTGTTCGCCTCGGCCCTCGCGGTAGCGGCCGTCGGATTCGTGAACGTGGGCCTGAGCCACCTTGGCAAGCGGGTCAGATACCGGGTCGCCAGCAAGGTCGTGACCGACATCCGTCGCGACCTGTTCGAACGGATTCTCGCTCTCGGTCCGGGGGCCTTGAAGGAAACGACCGGCGGCCAGGCATTGACCAGGCTGACCTCCGATACCACGGCGCTTCGTGGGGTGACCAACGGCGGCCTCTTCGAGCTGCTCAACCAGAGCCTGGTGG
>VBIC01000050.1:1309-2472 GCA_005881425.1 Chloroflexota bacterium
GTCCTCGGTCTCGGCGTCCAGTACCGGCTCAAGCCCCTCTTCGCTGACGTCCGCGAGCACTTCACGTCTCTGGTATCGGGCGTCTCGGAGTCGCTCGCCTCCATCCAGGTCCTCAAAGCCTTCGGCCGGGAGGATGATCGATCGCGGCATCTGGGCGAAGTCAACCAGCGGCTGGCCGACCGTCGCCGGCAGATGCGGGTGGCCTACAGCGTCCAGATGTCCGCCGTGAACGTGATCAACGCTCTGCCCATCGTCCTGGTCCTCTTGATCGGAGCCCGCAGGGTGGTGGCCGGCGACCTGACCGTGGGCGCTCTGGTCGCGGTGATCGCCCTGGTGATGATGATCCAGATGGACGTCCACATGCTGACCATGGCCACCAACGCCCTCTTTCAGAGCTCGGTGACGGCGGAGCGGCTTCTCCGCGTGTTCGAGGCCCCACCGGCCGCGCCGGAGTCAGCGGACTCCGCCCCGGCTCCGCGGCTCTCGGGACGGATCGAGGTGGCGGACGCCGAGGTCCGGATCGGCGGCCGGGTGCTGACCGGCCTGACGTTCGAAGTTCGGGCCGGGGAGTTCCTGGCGGTCACGGGGCCGACCGGCTCCGGCAAGACGCTGCTCCTGAACCTGCTGGCCCGACTGGTCGATCCGGTCCAGGGTGCCGTGCTCTACGACGGCCTCGACGGCCGCCGGCTGGAGGTGTCGAGCCTGAGACGGCAGGTGATCTACGTCCCCCAGCGGCCCTGGCTTTTCCCGGGGACGGTGGGCGCGAACATCGCATTCGCACGTCCCCAGGCCTCCCGCGACGAACTGGCTGTGGCCGCGGACCGGGCGGGCCTTAAGGGGATGGATCTAGAACGGCCGATCGGGACCGGCGCCGCGAACCTGTCGGGCGGCGAACGCCAGCGGGTGGGCCTGGCCCGTGGACTGCTGTGCGATCCAGCCGTGCTCTTGCTGGATAATCCCACCGCCAACCTGGACGCCGAGACGGCGGACCGGCTGGTCGAGACCATCCTCTCCCTGCGAGGCCAACGCACGCTGGTCGTCGCCACGCCCGACGCGTCGCTCGCCCGCCTCGCCGATCGCCTCCTCGTCCTCGACGGCAGCCGGCTGGTCGAGAAGGCCGGCCGGTCGAGCGGCCTTCAGCCGGCGATCAGGATTGCGGAGAC
>VBIC01000050.1:2482-12813 GCA_005881425.1 Chloroflexota bacterium
AGCTGAGCTCTCCGCACGGCCGCTTCGCCAGGACGTCGTCGCCCTGGCGCGCCGATTCGCTCCCTACATGCGCCCTCACGCACGAAGCATGGGACTGGCGCTCTTCCTCGTCACCGTGGCGACCATCCTAGTCCTGGCTCAAATGTACTCGGTGATGGTGGGCATCAATTACATCATTGCCGCCGACCTCGACAAGGTGAACCTGATAGCCGGAGCGCTTCTCGTCATCGCCCTCAGCCTGAACCTGGTCAAAGTGCTCGAAGGGCTTATCATGGCGCGGCTCAACAATCAGCTGTCCGTAGCCCTTCGCCGCGACCTGCTCTCCCGAGTCCACCGCCTCGAACTCAGCGAGCACACCCGGCAGGTCAGCGGCGAGTGGGTCTCGCGCATTCTCTTCGAAGCTGACCGATTCCAGAAGTTCTTCACCGGGAAGCTCCTGGAAATCGCCAAGAGCGCCCTCTGGATAACCGGTGTGGGCGTCTTCCTGCTCCTCGTCAATCCGCTGATCACGCTGCCGGTCCTCGCCATCGTCCCGATCCTCGGGATCATCTCCTATCGCTGGACGAACCGCCTGCGAGGCCAGTTCCAGAGTCAGCGGGCCGAGTGGGACAAGGTCGTCGGCTTCCTCAGTGACCGTTTGGAAGGGCTGACCGACATTCGCGCGTTCGGCCAGGAGGCCGCCACGCTGGCCGAGTTCGAAGCGCTCTGTGAACGCTACCGGCGGGTGCATACCGGCCTTTCGATCAAGCGGGCCGCCCTGACCAGTTTCATGGAGGTTTGGGGATTCGTGGCCGTCGCCATGGTCATGCTCGTTGGCGGCCTCGAGTTCCTGGGAGCCGGCGCCCATACGCCCGCCGCCGTCTTCAAGGGCGCGACGAGCATGATGCCGATGACCTGGATGCTGGCGGGGACCAACAAGATGATGGCAACCATGGGCATGGCGAGCGGCGCCGCCCTGAGCGCAGGCGCCCTGTCGGCATTCGTCCTGTTCGTCAAACGGTTGCTCAATCCGGTCCGTGACATCGCGCACGAGGCCGCAGAGCTGGCTGATGTGCGCGTGTCGGCCGGCCGGATCCTGGACATCCTCGAGCTGCCTGAGGAACGCCGCGAGGGCCGGCAGCTACCGCTACTCGATGGACGTATCGAATTCGACCGGGTCAGTTTCGAGTACGAGGAAGGCAGGCCGGTCCTGCGGGACATCAGACTGACCATCGAGGCCGGCCAGCATGTGGCCTTCGTGGGGCCGACCGGGGCCGGGAAGACTTCGCTGATGAACCTGCTCTCCCGCTTCTACGAGCCAGTTTCCGGCTCGGTGCGAATTGACGGGCAGGACCTTCGGGAAGTCTCCGTAATCTCCCTCCGGAAGCAGGTCGCGGTCGTGCCCCAGGAGGCGATGCTCTTCGAGGGCACGCTCCTCGAGAACCTTCGACTTGGACGTCCCGAGGCGACCGACGCGGAGGTGATCGATGCGGCGACCAGGATCGGCGCGGATGACGTGCTGGCGAGGCTCCCCAACGGGTACCGCACCCCGGTCGGTGCGCGTGGAAGTCGGCTTTCCGTCGGCGAACGCCAGCTGGTCGCACTTGTCCGCGCTTTTCTTGGCGATCCGCGCATCGTGATCCTGGACGAGGCAGTCTCCAGCGTCGATACCGCGACCCGCCATGCGGTGATGTCGGCCATGCGCGGACTGCTCACCGGTCGGACGGCGCTGCTGGTCGCTCACCATCTCGATCTGGTCCAGGACGTCGACCAGGTGGTCGTCGTGGAAGGCGGCCGGATCGTCGAACGCGGCCGCCCCGAAGCCCTGATCGCGGCTGGCGGGCGCTTCTCGAGCCTCTGGAGGATCCACCAGTCAGGAGAGCTTTCGGGCCCGCCTGCGGCTGGTACCCCACGAGCAGCCAAACCATAGGAGGTTGAAGAAAAATGGAACCGAGCATCGCGACGCAGAGATTGGGTGAGACATTCTGGTCGGCATCGTCCGCTTCGCCCGCGCCCGAGGTAGCGGATAAGCCGAAGGCAAGTACCACGAGCGGATGCGGGTGCGGAAGCCCGGCTCCGGTCAAGAAGGAAGCGCCTGCGTCGTCCTGCTGCCCTTCACCCGAGACAGGGACCAAGGTCTGAGGGGTCCAGGACGAATGAAAGCGGGTGCACTGCGGCCGGGCGTCCTGCTGCTTGGCCTGCTGCTCCTCGGGTGCGGACCGGCGACTCCCGCCAGTGCGGGACAGGCAAGCTGCCAGCAGGTGAAGCCGACGGGCGTCGCGCGGGTGTCCCTGACGATCGCGCCGTGCCCGGCCCGCGCCGGTAGGGAAACCATCGTGGTCAAGGTCCTCGACGGCTCTGGACAGCCCGAGGCCGCCGCCGGCAGTGGGAGCATTCGCTACTCGATGGTCGGCATGGATATGCCAGGGTTGCCCAAAGACGTCTCTCTCTCGAATGGAGATGGAGGCCTAAAGACCTCATTGCCATTGGGCATGTCGGGGAGCTGGCTGCTCCGGGTGCGCGTCGACCAGGGTGGAGGCCCGCTCACCGCCGACTTCCAGATCAACGTCCAATGACTGACATGGAGGGATGGTTTCCTTGGCCACGACCGCGGCCGGCGACCCGCTAGTCGAGGTCCGATTCCGGGTCAGCGGCATGACCTGTGGGGCGTGCGTCGCCCGCATCGCTCGTGGCCTCGAGCTGGTGACCGGCGTGGGCGGGGCGATGGTCAACCTAGCTACCGAAGAGGCCAGCGTCCGCTACCATCCCGGCGCGGTCGCCACGCCGCGGCTCGTGGAGGCTGTCGAACATCTCGGCTACGGCGTTCCCCGTCAGCGGCTCGAGCTCTCCATCGGCGGCATGACCTGCGCCAGCTGCGTCGGGCGGATCGAACGGCGTCTGGGGTCCATGCCAGGCGTCCTGGCTGCGGCAGTCGATCTCGTCGCGGCGACCGCGACGGTGGACGCGGCGGTGGGCGCGACCGGCAGCTCTGAACTCCTGCAGGCGGTGCGCGAGCTCGGATACGACGCGAGTCCGCTGGCGGCCGAAGACGCGGACCCCGTTGCCACGGCTCGGGAGCGCGAAGTCCGGCGCTGGCGCAACCGCTTCCTGTTCGCGGCGCTTCCTTCGCTCCCTCTGCTGGTCGCGATGGTCGGCCACCTCGGGCACCCCACACACGTGCGCTGGCTGCACTTCCTGATGTACGGGTGGTTTCAGCTTCCTTTGGCGACCCTGGTGCAATTCGGCGCCGGCTCTGTCTTCTACCGGGATGCCTTCAACAACCTCAAGGACCGGCACGCCAACATGTCGGTCCTGGTCGCGCTGGGAACCTCGGCTGCTTACTTCTACAGCCTGGCCTTGATCCTCTCGGGCTTCGACTATGGAATCAACGGGCTGTACTTCGAGACCAGTGCGCTCTTGATCTCGCTGGTCCTGCTCGGGAAGTACCTGGAAGCCCGTGCCAAGGGCAGGACGTCGGAAGCGATTCAGAAGCTGGTCGCATTGCGGCCTTCGACCGCACGTGTGATTCGGGATGGCCAGGAAGCCGAGGTCGCGGTCGAGCAGGTGCGGGTCGGGGACCTGGTGGTGGTCCGTCCAGGCGAGAAGGTGTCGGTGGACGGAGAGGTGGTCGAGGGCAGCTCCGCGGTCGATGAGTCGATGCTGACCGGAGAGAGCTTGCCGGTAGACAAGGGCCCCGGGGACGGCGTCGTGGCAGGCTCCCTCAACAGAGCAGGTTACCTGCGGTTCCGTGCCGTAAGGGTTGGAGTAGACACGAAGCTGGCCCAGATCGTTCGCCTGATCCGTGAGGCGCAGGCGTCCAAAGCCCCTATCCAGCGCTCGGTCGACGTCGCCTCGGGATACTTCGTGCCCTTTGTGATCGTGTGCGCGCTGGTGACGCTGATCGCCTGGATGCTGGTCGGCGAAGACCTGACCAGCTCCCTCCTGACCATGACCGCCGTCCTGGTCATCGCCTGCCCCTGCGCGCTCGGACTGGCCACGCCAACGGCGATCGTGGTGGGGATCGGTCGGGGGGCCCACGATGGCATCCTGTTCCGCGGCGCCGAGCAGCTGGAGGCGGCGGGGAGGATCCGCGCCGTGGTATTCGACAAGACCGGGACTCTGACCCGGGGCGAGCCGGAGCTGACCGACGTGTTGAGCCTGCAGGGCGGCCATCTCGAGGCTGACATCCTCAGGCTGGCAGCCGCCGCCGAGCAGCATTCGGAGCATCCGCTCGGCCAGGCTGTCGTCAAGGCGGCCAGAGATCGCGGAATTGGGATCGAGGCCGCGACCGACTTCCTCTCCCTCCCTGGCCGTGGGGTCCGGGCCCGAGTGGAAGGCAGGCTGGTGCAGGTGGGGCGCGCTCTGGCGAGCACGGGCGGCGTGGGCGTATCTCTGGCAGAGCAAGGAAAGACGGTGATGCTGGTCGAAGTCGACGGCCAGCCGGCCGGACTCCTGGCTGCCGCCGACGCCTTGAAGCCGCAGGCCGCGGAGGCGGTCTCCGCACTCACCGCCATGGGCCTTGAAATATGGCTGATGACGGGCGACAACCAGGCGACGGCGGGGGCGGTCGCCAGGGCAGTCGGCATCCCGCCGGCAAGGGCCATCGCATCTCTGCTGCCGGGCGACAAGGTGGAGGCGATCCGCCGCCTCCAGGCGGAAGGCCGGCAGGTGGCGATGGTGGGCGATGGAGTGAACGACGCCCCGGCGTTGGCCACCGCCAACATTGGCATAGCCGTCGCCAGCGGTAGTGACGTCGCCATCGAAGCCGCGGGCGTCACCCTGGTCCGAGACGACCTCCGAGCCGTCGCCGCCGCAATCGAACTGAGCCGGGCCACCCTAACCAAGATCCGGCAGAACCTGTTCTGGGCGCTGGCCTACAACGCCATCGGAATCCCGGTGGCGGGGCTCGGCTTCTTGAGTCCGATCGTGGCTGGCACGGCGATGGCCCTGAGCTCCGTCTCGGTGACGACGAATTCGACTCTCCTCAGAAAGTTCGAACCGATGCGGCGCTTCGAGTCCAGCTCTACGTGGGCCGCCGGCGGACTCGTTCGTTCTCAGGTCGGCCACCTGGACGCCATGGCAGCGCGGTTGGGGACGGAGGTGGAAGCGTGACTACGAGCGAACTCGAGGTGGACGGTATGACATGCGGCCATTGCCAACGAGCCGTCGAGGAGGCGCTCCGCGGAGTGGACGGGGTTACGAACGCGACCGTTGACCTTCGGGGCCGGCGCGCCACGATCAGCTTCGATCCGGAACGCGCCAACGTCGCCGGCCTCACGGTGGCGGTGGAACGGGCAGGCTATCGTGCGAGCGAACTGAATTCGGGCATTCCATGACGCCTGACAACCGGAGGGATGCAAGAGTGGAAATGAGCACGGACGTGGGAAACGAAGGATCCACCCTCATCAGCGGAGGGGCCGGAAGGCGATCGCTGCTAATCGTGGGTGCGATCTTGACCGGGCTGGCAGTACTGGCCTGGGTGCTCACCGCCCGGCAGGCGATCGGCATGTCTGGCATGGTCACCGGCCTGGGCCAGATCGGCTGGGGGATGCCCAATGACATGGCCGCGCCGCTCTTCATGGTCATGTGGCTGACGATGATGGTCGCGATGATGCTCCCCACCGTCGGCCCACTGGTCCTGACTCACCAGAGAGGGCTCGCTCCGCGTCGGGAAGGAATGGGGCCGACGCTGGCCTTCCTGCTTGGCTACCTGGCGGTATGGACGGCAGTCGGTTTGGCGCCGCTGGCAGCGTTCCTGGGGTTCCGCACCCTACCCATGGAAGCAGCCAGCTCGCACTGGATTCCTCTGGTCAGCGGCCTGATCCTGCTTGCGGCCGGCCTCTATCAATTCACGCCGGTCAAGAAAGCGTCCCTGGGAGCCTGCCGGAGCTCGCTCAGCTTCCAGCGTCAGGGGAACGGCCGCGGCGGCCGGAGCGCTTTCCAGACCGGCCTCGCGTATTCTATCCACTGTCTTGGTTGCTGCTGGGCGCTGATGGCGACGCTGCTGGTGGTCGGCCTGATGAACCTGTTGTGGATGGCAGCGCTGACCCTGGTCCTCCTTGTGGAGAGGAACAGCAAGCCATACGGAATGGCGTTCAGCCGGGCAGCCGGCGTCCTGGTCGCTGCCCTGGGAGTCGCGGTGATCGCGCGTCCAGAGTTCCTGGCGATCCTATCGCACGGCTTTCCTGGCGCTTCGTAGCTTGCGGACCGACGTGGCGGCGGCGGCGAGCGACAATACATTGCAAAGGAGTACGAGATGACCATCGAGCCGAAACAGGAGACCAAGCCCAAGGGCGGCTTCATCAAGGGAGCCGTGGTCACTTCGGGCTGCTGTGGCTCGACTCAGCAGGAGTCGAGCTGCTGCGGCCCCAGTGCCCAGGACCAGTCCTCGGCCTGTTGTGGCGAACCCGCGGCGGCCGAGAGCTCCAAGTCGGCGTGCTGTGGCGGCGGCGGCTGCGCCTAGCCCTGGCACCAGGCGGAACGTGGGGCTGAGTCCCGCCCAGGTGGCCGCGGCGGCTGCCCGCAGGCTGGAGGTCGCCCAAGGGGCCCTCGAGCGGCTCTGCAGCGAAGAGTATGCGGGGCGGCGTGTCGGCACCGAGGGGCACGATCGCGCCCAGCGCTGGTTGCTGGACCAGCTGGCGGCCAGCGGATACGCGACGCGTCTGCTGAAGTTCGATGCCCCTGACGTCCAGGTCCTCGATCTCTGGGCGCCGCCAACGCTTGCCGTGCTCAATGGCGGGGAGCGGCATCTCACGCACCGTGTCGAGTTCGTCGAAAATCCTCGGTCGGCACCGGCGGCCGAACCGAGAAGCGGCATGGCTCGAGCATCGCTTGGCGAGCTTTCGGCAGGAGAGTGGCTGGCCGCGCCCCAGGTCGATGACCTGGAAAGCCTCGCGGCGCGCCTGGCGCCGAAGGACGTCCTCGGGATCCTGGTCCCGGTCCGGGCTGGCGGCACCGGTTTCTTCGCCAAGCGCGTCTCGTCCGCACCGGTGGCTGCTCTGCCAATCGTCGCCGTTCGAAGTGACCTCCTCCCGGCCCTCGAGGGAAAGGTCGTCCGGGCCCAAGTGCCGGTCCGTCGGATAGCCCTGCAGGGGGCCAACGTGATCGGCATGCTGGCAGGAACCGACCCGGCGCTTGCCCACGCCCCGCTGCTGGTTGGCGCCCACTACGACGGGGTCGGTGACGATCCTGAGCTGCATCGAATCCCGGGAGCCGGTGACAACGCCGCCGGTGTAGCCGTCGTGTTCCAGGTGGCTGCCGCCCTGGCCGGCCTCCACCGTCGGCCTCGACGCCCGCTGCTGATTGCCGCCTTCGATGCCGAAGAGGTGGGCGCGATCGGGTCTCGGGTCTATGCCCAGGAGCTGCGAGCACAGGGGCTCGAGCCGCTGGTCATCAACGTCGATGGCGCAGCTCGCTTCAATGATGCGGTATGGGTCGAAGCCAGCGCGAACGCGGATCCAATCGTGTCCGCTCTTGATCAGGCCGGACGCGACCTCGAGATACCGCTGGTCCTTGGACCGGTCGCCTCCGACAACCGCCGCTACGCCGGCGCCGGCTTTCCAGCGGTGGGAGTGGCTCTCGGGGTCCGCGGTGAACACACCCCTGACGATCGGCTGGAGAATGTCGATGCAAACGCCATGGCTGTTGCCCTGCGGTTGCTCGCCGCCGTGATCTGGCAACTCGCTTTTTGAGCAGGAACCGGCCGGCATGACTGCCAAGCGATTGAGTGAGCGCACCCGTCAACTCCTTCCCTCCTCAACCCAGGTGCTGGACGCCAAAGTCAAAGAACTGATCGCCCAGGGTGCCGACGTGGTCAATCTCGGTATCGGAGAACCCGACTTCGACACCCTTCCAGACGCTCGCGAGGGCGGGGTGACGGCGATCCGTGAAGGCTTCACCCGCTACACCGCCACGGCCGGCATTGCACCGCTGCGCCAGGCCATCGCCGGCTGGCTGGGTACGCAACGCGGGCTCGACTACCGGTCGGATGAGATCGTCGTCTCCAATGGCGCCAAGCAGGGGCTCTTCAATTCCTTGATGGCGCTGGTCGATCCCGGCGACGAGGTCATCATCCAGGCCCCCTACTGGGTCAGCTATCCGGAGATGATCAAGCTGGCCGGCGGGGTACCGGTGATCATCGAGACCTGTGCGGAAACGGGCTTCAAGATGAAGCCGGAAATGGTCGCGTCACGACTGACCTCACGGACCAGGGCGATCATCCTCAACAGCCCCTCGAACCCGACCGGGGTGGTGTACGGGCGCGAGGAGTTGACCGAGCTCGCCCAGCTTGCGGTCGAGCACCAGCTGGCGGTGATCAGCGACGAGATCTATGACCACCTGGTCTACGAGGACATCGAGTTCGTCGCTTTCGCCTCGCTGGGTCCGCAGGTGCGGGAGCTTACGGTCACGGTGAACGGCTTCTCGAAGACCTGCGCCATGACGGGTTGGCGGATCGGGTACGCCGCCGCCCCGCGCTGGCTTGCCGCCGCGATGACGGACGTCCAGGCGCACACGACCTCAGCCGCTTCCTCCATCAGCCAGCGAGCCGCCCTCGCGGCTCTCGTCCGGCCGCAACCGCTGCTGGAGAAGATGCGCCTGGAGTTCGACGCCAGGCGGCGCATGACGGTGGCGAGACTGGCCGGCATCCCGGGAATTTCACTGGAAGTCGTGCCCAGGGGTGCTTTCTATCTGTTTGCGAACGTGGCCGGCCTCTTCGGAGTCAACGAAGATGGGCAGCCCATCGAAAACTCGGACCGCCTCGCCCGACTCCTACTGGAGGAGGCTGGCGTCGCCGTCGTGCCGGGGAGCGCATTCGGCGCTCCCAACCACGTCAGGATCTCCTACGCGACTAGCCTGGAGCAGTTGGAATCGGGGATGGATCGACTGCTCCGGTTCGCCCATGCCCATCAGCCGGTATCGGCCTCAACGATCAGATCCGGCTGAAGCGACCAGGCGGGTGAGCGGCGCTCGCGGGGGAGGAATCCGAGGGTTCTGAGCCGCGGCTGAACCGCCCCCAACGACGAACGCGGCGTGATGGTTATCCCGTCGCCGTCCACTGCGTGGGCCAAAATCGTAGACCCCCCACCCCTGTCGACCAGCCAGGCGGCAACCGCCTCCGAGCGACAGCGAAACCCGTGTTCTTCAAACATGCGTTCGAGATGGGTCCGCACCGTCCGATAGGAAACACCCAACTGGGCGGCTATCTCCTTGTCACAGAGCCCGAGCGCGATCAGGTTTACGATGTCGAGCTGCCTGGCTGTAAACGCTCGCGTGTGCACCTATTGCCCCCGTCCCATCTTGACCCCGCCGTGCTATCAGAATAATAGCGTCAAAATAGATGGCTATCGATACATAATTCATGGTACGAAGACGCATTGACGCTTGTCAAGGTGTATGCACGAGACCCGTTCGCAAACCTCATTCGGAACCAACCGGATCGGCGCTCGGTCCGCGAGCGCTAACCTCCGACCCCGGCTCGGGTCTGGGTGGCGCTGGCGAGAGGGACCGCGCCATCGGCAGTTGCCGCATCGACCAGCCTCCTGGCGGCAGGCAACAGGTCGCCCCGAAGCGAGTAGTAGACCCAGATTCCCTGCTTCTCGGACGTGACCAGCCCCGCGGCCTTGAGCTTGCCAATGTGGTGAGAGATGGTTGGCTGACTGAGTTCGAAGGCGGTCGTGAGGTCACAGACGCAAACCGGCTGCTGAGATCGAGCCAGCGCGGCGACGATCTGGAGTCGAGTCGGGTCCGCCAGCGCCTTGAGGACTTCAACCGTCTGCTCCGCTACCTCGGAGGGAAGCTCAATGGTCACCTGGCAACACTGTCCGCGCTGTCTGACCGGCAACTGGTCCACAACCCCATGCTATCAAATGAATTGAAGAACGTCAATTGAACGCCCGCACAAAGGTTCGGGAAGTTCTGCGCCCAAATACATTGACAAATGTCTATGGCTCTGCCATACTACATATGACATGGGATCCATGACCGACGCTGTCCGAGACCGCTACGCGAAGATCGCCATCCAGATGACGGAGAGCGCCAGGGACTGCTGCGACTGCGGCGGGGACAAGGCCGCGGAACCGGTAGCCGGTCCCATGGGTGAGAATCTCTACCCTGCGAGCGCCGCCCAGGACGCGGGGATGAGTCTGGGCTACAGCCTGGGCTGCGGGAACCCGACCGCGTTGGCCGACCTGCACGCCGGAGAGACAGTATTGGACCTCGGAAGCGGAGCCGGTCTCGACGTCCTCCTCTCCGCCCGCCGGGTCGCGCCGGGCGGCTATGCCTACGGCGTCGACATGACCGACGAGATGCTGCGCCTGGCCAACGAGAACAAGGCGCAGGCGGGGCTGGAGAAC
>VBIC01000050.1:12827-13990 GCA_005881425.1 Chloroflexota bacterium
CCCCGAGGCCAGCGTCGACGTGGTCATCTCCAACTGCGTGATCAACCTGGCCCTGGACAAGCGCAAGGTACTGCGCGAGGCCTTCCGGGTGCTGCGATCCGGCGGCCGGCTTGCCGTCTCCGACATGGTGGAAGTCGAACCGCTCCCCGTCTCGGTCAAGTCGTCGGCCGACGCCTGGGCTGGCTGCATCGCCGGCACGATACCGGTAGACGTCTACGAGAACGCGATCCGCCAGGCAGGGTTCGAAAACATTTCAATCGAGATCACACACACCTACTCTCGGGCCGAGATGGGCCTGCCCGAGGGCTCGGGGAAGCTCGCCAGCGCCACCGTCCGCGCTCGCAAGCCCTAGGCCGCGGCGGCTCTGCGGCGTGCAGACCGCTCGTAGGGTGATCCCTTCGACCACTGCCAGGAGATGCGGCGAGTAAGGGCCGCCGCTAGCGGGTAAGCTTTCGCCCATGGGTCTGATGCCGCCGGGTCACGGTCAAGGGCCGCCCAGCTTCTGGATGTGGGGCGGCTGGCGACACCGCAAGCCGGAGGCGGATTCCGCCAACAGCGGCCTGACCGGGGATTCGACCTTCGAGGGGCCGGTCGACGAAGGACCCAAGGACCTGCGCGGGCGCCTCAACTCACTCAAGCAGTCGATCCAGGGAACGAGCGCCGCACTTCCCCGCGTGTGGGACTCTTCATCGTGACGGTGATCGCCGGCCTGATTCCGGCTGCCTCGGCCTACACCTCCAAGCTGCTGATCAACGCGGTCGTCTCCGGGATCGCGGCCCACCGCTTCCATCAGCCCGACCGGATCCAGATCGTGCTCGGGCCGTGGCACAGCCCGATCCTGAGCACGGTCCGGGCGATCGTCTTCATCGCCATCGTCCAGCTCCTGCTCTTCGCTCTGATCGCGCTGCTGAGCACGCTGCGCAACATCAGCCAGCAGCTGCTGCAGAACGCGGTGTCCGTGCGCATCCAGCTGATGGTGATGGAGAAGGCCGCCGCGCTGGACCTGGCCTTCTACGAGGACCCTGCCTCCTACGACCTGCTGCGGCGGGCCCAGACCGACTCGGTCAACCGGCCGGTGCTGATGATCTCGACCGCCTTCGGGCTGGTCCAGACGGCGCTCACCTTCATCTCCATGGTCGCGGTGCTGCTGGGCGCGAGCGCTC
>VBIC01000050.1:14025-22710 GCA_005881425.1 Chloroflexota bacterium
GCGGCTGCTGCGCCGGATGACCTACCTGGTCACCCTGTTGACCACCGACAGCTTCGCCAAGGAGGTCAAGCTGTTCGGGCTGGGCGACTACTTCATCCGCCGCTACCAGCTGATCGCGCACGTCTTCTACGGCAGCCAGCAGCGCCAGGTGGTGGCCCGCTACCTGACCGGCTTCGGCCTGGGCAACCTGAGCACCATCGCGACCTCGATCACCTACCTTTTCGTCGCCCTGCAGGCGGTCGCGGGTCGCCTGACGCTCGGCGACCTGACCCTCTACACCACCGCCGCCCAGTCGGTGCAGAACTCGATTCAGGGCATCCTGGGAGGGTTCACCGGCATGTTCGAGCACAACCTCTACCTGAACAACCTCTACGAGCTGATGGAGAAGCGATCCGCGATCCCGATGCCGGCCCAGCCGGTGCCCGTGCCCCAGCCGCTGCGGGGCGAGATCCGTTTCGAGGACGTCAGCTTCACCTATCCCGGAGCCTCGGCCAGCGCCCTGAGCGAACTGAGCTTTACCGCCACGCCGGGCGAGACGCTGGCCATCGTGGGCCGGAACGGCGCCGGCAAGACCACCCTGTTCAAGCTGATCTGCCGGCTCTACGACCCCACCGAGGGACGGATCCTGATCGACGGGGTCGACATCCGGGACTACGATCCGGCCGAGCTGCGGGCGCAGATCGGAGGCATGTTCCAGGATTACGTGACCTACCAGGCGACGGCTGCCGAGAACATCGGGCTGGGCTCGCTCCAGGCGATCACCGACCGCAAGGCGATCGTCAACGCCGGCCGCCGGGCCGGCGCCGACGAGCTGATCTCGACCCTCCCCGACGGCTATGACACGGCGCTGGGCAAGTGGTTCGACGCCGGGGTCAACCTGTCCGGCGGTGAATGGCAGAAGGTGGCCCTGGCCCGCGCCTTCATGCGCGACGCGCGCATCCTGCTGCTCGACGAGCCCACCTCGGCGCTCGACGCCCAGGCGGAGTATGACCTGTTCGAGCGGCTCAAGTCTCTGACCCGGGGCCGCACCGCGGTCTACATCTCACACCGTTTCTCCACCGTGAGGCGGGCCGACCGGATCCTCTTCCTGGAGCACGGCCGCCTGGTCGAGCAGGGTACCCACCAGCAGCTGATGCGGCTGGACGGACGCTACGCCCGCCTCTTCCGGCTGCAGGCGGCCGCCTACACCGGCGAGGAGGTGGTGCCGGAAGAGGTGATCGACCTGGACGCCTCGACCGCCTGAGCCGATCCGCTCAGGGGGTGAGGAAGCCGGCGTCACGTAGGCGACGAACTGCCGCGCCAGGGCGGCCTTTGTGCTCGACGCCAGGACCCCGATGGGATAGCTGTTGACCACGTTGGCGGCGTCCGCGATGGCGATCAGGTGCAGGTTCCTGCCGTTCGGCGTCTTCAGGTCGGAAACGTAGACGATCCCGGCGTCCGCCTCGCCGAGATAGAGGCGGGTGACCACCGCCTCCACGTTGTCCTCTTCCGAGACGATGTTGTGGCGGACCGCCGCCGCAAAGCCGGCGGGCGCACCCGGCTGCTGCGCCAGCCGGTCGATCGCCTTCTGCGCCGAGGCGCCCGCGGGCACGGCGGGCGCGGCGACGTCCAGGCGGATCCCGGAGCGGGCCAGGTCGAAAGGCGTCTTCAGGTTCGCCGGATTGTCCCTGGGCGTGACCACCACCAGGCGGTTGTGAGCGAAGACGGTGGCCCCCGTCACCTTGCCCTCGCCGGTCACCTGCGCCATGTGAACGGCGTCGGCGCTGGCGAAGACGTCGGCCGGGATGCCGTTCTCGATCTCCGTGACCAGCACCTGGGAACCGGCGAAGCTGAGGCGAACGGTGACGCCGGGGTGCGCCTGCTCGAACCGATGGCCGATCTGGGTGAAGGCGCCGCTAAGCGACGCGGCCGCCAGGACGGTGAGGATGCGGCTCTGGGGAGAGGGGCCCGAGGCGGCAGGGGAGGCGGCGCCGCACGCCGGCAGGAGGAGGATGGCGAGCCCGGTCAGAAGGCGCCGGGATAGGAGGGCGAAGGGGCGCACCAGACATATATAAGAGGTTGGCCCCGGTGGCGCGCCGGTCCTGTTTGCGGTCATGGATAGGCTGCGGTCGTTTTGACAGGTCTTTACACAGCATGGGCTCCCTTTTTCACCCTCCGCGACGCTTGAAGTGGTCCGGGGAACTGGTTACGCTGGCTTGACCCCGGCCCCGACCAGGAGGCCGCGGGAGAAGAGGAGGGAAGTAATGGAGGGTCGGAAGCGACTCGGTTTCGCGCTCATGTTCCTTGCCGCGGTGGTACTCTGCGCCGCTGCCGGATTCGGGATAGGGCGGCTGCAGCTGCCGGGCCAGGGAGTCAAGGCGGCGGCCGCCGTCCAGGACAGCAGTCACCGCGGCGTCCCCGTCCAGGGGGTCAAGATCCACGGCTGGTGGACGATCAAGGTCTTCGACCACGGCCGGTTGGTCCAGAATCGCCAGTTCGAGAACTCGCTCCTGACCGTGAACCAGGTCGGCAACGGGGGCGACACCGTCCTGGCCAGTCTTCTGACCCGCCAATATTCAATGGGCCCCTGGCAGCTCTATGCCAACGACTCGGGCGGCGGCCAGCTCTTCCAGCTCTCCAGCTCGGCCGACATCGGGCTGCAGGGAGTCAACGGGCCCCTGACCGTCAGCGGCGCGACGCCCGGGCACGTGATCCTGAGCGGCAACTACACCGCGGGCAGCAGCATCAGCATCGGGAAGGTGGCGACCAGCGTCAGCCTCTGCGTAGCCGCCACCGCGCCGGCTTCGTGCGTCAACTACTTCAACGATTTCTTCTTCAACTTCACGAGCGCGACGCTTGGGTCCGCGGTCGCCGTGGCGAACGGGCAGATCGTCCAGGTCAAGGTGGACATCAGCTTCTCATAGCCTGCGGATAAAGACGGTCAAGGAGAGAGGGCGGTGAAGCGGAAGCTCGCCTGGGCGCTTCCCCTGGTCTTCGCGCTGTCGGTCGCGGCCGGCGCGCTGACCGCTCACGCCGACACCATCTTCGGCCAGCTCGAATCGGTCCTGGTCACGGACGTCTATCAGTTCATCGAGTCGGTCCTCTCCAACCAGCCGGAGCCGGTTGCGGTGACCGATTCGGTCAGCCTCGCGCTCGCCTCCCAGCTCGGCCAGAGCGAGCCGGTGGCGGTCAGCGATTCGCACAGCTTCGGGCTCTCCTCCCTCTTCAACCACGGCGAGGCGGTCGCGGTGACCGACTCCGAGCACTTCCAGCTTTCGGTCCGGCTCACGGTCCAGGAGGCCGTCAAGGTGACGGACACCCTCCCCGACGCGACTCCGCCCAGCCTCACCCTGACCGCCAAACCCTCCAATCCAACCGGCAGCAGCCAGGCCAGCTTCTCCTGGAGCATCACCGATCCCGACGACAGCGGCGGCTTCCAGTCGTTCTGCAAGCTCGAAACCGGCAGCTTCGCAGCCTGCAGCTCGGGCGTCAGCTTCGGCCCGCTGGGCGACGGCCCGCACACCTTCACCGTCAACGCCGCGGACCCGGCCGGGAGCCGGAGCACCGACGTGAGCTACACCTTCGTGGTCGATACCACGCCGCCCACCGTGGCGTGCGCCATGCCGGTCGCCGGCTGGCACGCCGCCGACCAGAGCGTTGCCTGCTCCGCCTCCGACGCCGGGTCGGGCCTCGCGAATCCCACTGACGCCAGCTTCACGCTCACCACGAGCATGCCCAACGGGACCGAGACCGCCAGCGCCTCCACCGGCTCGCAATCGACAGGAAGGCGCCGGCGATTCAGGCGACCGCGATCACCACCGGCGACGGCAAGCCTTACAGCGCCGGGACGTGGACCAACCAGAGCGTGCAGGTCAGCTTCAGCTGCACCGACCTGGGCTCGGGGGTGAACCCGGCCACGGTCTCGCCGCCGGCGACGCCGAGCGGCGAAGGGAAGGACCAGTCCGCAAGTGGCAGCTGCGCCGACATGGTGGGTAACAGCGCCACGACCAGCTTCACCCAGGTGGACATCGACAAGACCGCGCCCACCATCAGCTACCAGGGCCAGGCGCCGCCCGCGAACGCCTACGGCTGGAACGGCACCAACATAACCCTGACCTGGAGCTGCGCCGATACGCTCTCGGGGGCGCTCAAGGCCACGGTCCAGGCCACCATCTCGGCCGAGGGAGCCAATCAATCGGCGACCGGGAACTGCCTGGACCAGGCAGGGAACGGCGCCGCCGACACCAAGAGTGGGATCAACCTCGACAGGACAGCCCCCGTCCTAATCGCCAGGGCGGCGACGGCGGACGGCAAGCCTTACACGAGTGGCACCTGGACCAACCAGAACGTCACCGTGACCTTCAGCTGCACCGACGCCCTCTCGGGAGTTGCCATGGTCTCGGGCCCGGTCACAATCTCGACCGAAGGCGCCAACCAGTCCGCCGCCGGAAGCTGCAGCGATAGGGCCGGTAACTCGTCGGCGGCGGCCTTCACCGGGATCGACGTCGACAGGGCCGCACCGGTGACGGCCTTCGCCAGCCAGCCGGGACCGCTGAACGGGCGCACGCTGTCGACCACTACCGCCACCGTGACCGTCGATCCGGGAGCCATCACCGTCAGCGGCACCTGCTACGACTCCTTCGGCCTGATCGCCAATCTGACCGCGACCGACAGCCTATCCGGGGTGGCGACGATCAAGTACGGGACAGCCCTTGCCGTCTCCGGACAGCCGCTGCCGAATCCGGCGCTCACCAACACCATCAACGGGTCTTCGGGGACGATCCAGTTCCAGACGAGCGGCGCGTACGTGCTTACCTATGCCGCTGTGGACCAGGCTGGCAATCAGGAGGCTACCCAGACCCGCTGGGTCTTCGTCAGTATGCCGGCCGGCATCAGCTGCGTGACCACGCCGGTCCCGATCTCCAGCCTTCCAAACGCCGGGACGGTGACCTTCACCGCTATGATCCAGATCGGCCTCTACAAGATACCCTTGAGCTTCACTTTCGTCTATCCGAGCAGGACCTAGGGAGGGAATCCATGCCTGAGACCGATCCACGTTCCAGAGCGGGCGAGGGCCTCAGCCGGCGCGACATCCTGAAGATGGGAGGGGCGATGGCGGGCGCGGGAGCCGCCGCCACGGCGCTGGCGGGACCGGTGGCGGCGCTGGCCAGCGCGGCGCCTTCGGCGCCGACCAGCCTGAACGAGGCGACGATCGTCCAGCTCCAGGCGATGATGGCGAGCGGCCGACTGAGCTCGGCGGAGCTGGTCAACTACTACCTCGACCGGATCGCCGCCCTGGACCAGAGCGGGCCGCGGGTCAACTCGGTGCTCGAGGTCAACCCTGACGCCCGGACCATCGCCCAGGCGCTCGACGCCGAGCGCAAGCAGTCCGGCCCGCGCGGCCCTCTGCACGGGATCCCGGTCCTGCTCAAGGACAACGTCGACACCCACGACCAGATGCAGACGGCGGCGGGCTCGCTGGCCCTGGTGGGGACGCCGGCGACGCGCGACTCGACGGTCGCGGCGCGCCTTCGGGCGGCGGGCGCCGTCATCCTGGGAAAGACCAACCTCAGCGAATGGGCCAACTTCCGGTCCTTCTTCTCCTCCAGCGGCTGGTCCGGACGTGGCGGCCAGTGCAACAACCCTTACGCGATCGACCGCAACCCGTGCGGCTCGAGCTCGGGATCGGGCGCGGCCGCCTCGGCGAACTTCACCGCAGTCTCGATCGGCACCGAGACCGACGGCAGCATCGTCTGCCCGGCCAACGAGAACGGAGTGGTGGGGATCAAGCCGACGGTCGGCCTGGTCAGCCGGGCCGGGGTGGTGCCGATCTCGCACACCCAGGACACTGTCGGTCCCCACACGCGCACAGTCGCCGACGCAGCCGCCGTCCTGGGCGCGCTGACCGGAGTCGATCCGCGCGATCCCGCGACCGCGGCCAGCGCCGGCAGGCTCTTCCACGACTACACCCAGTTCCTGGATCCCAACGGCGTCAACGGCGTCCGGATCGGCGTGGCCAGACAGTACGAAGGCGTGGGCAGCCCGCACACGGACGCCGTCTTCGAGCAGGCGCTCTCGGCGCTGCAGGCGGCCGGAGCGACTCTGGTGGACGTCTCCTTCCCCCATCTCGACGAGATCAACGGAGGCAGCGCCGAGTTCACCGTCCTCCTCAACGACTTCAAGCACGACCTGAACGCCTACCTGTCCAGCCGCACCGGGGTGCCGATCGGCTCCCTGGCGGACGCGATCGCCTTCAACAACGCCCACGCCGCCCAGGAGATGCCCTTCTTCGCGCAGGAGATCTTCGAGCTGGCCCAGACCTTTAGCGGCGACCTGTCGGATCCGACCTACCAGGCCGCTCTCGCCCGCGACCGAGTGATCGGCGGAAGCGAAGGTATCGACTACATCCTGGCCCACTACAACGTGAAGGCGATCGTGGCCCCCACCGACACCCCGGCCTGGCCCACCGACCTGATCAACGGCGACCACTTCATCTTCGGTTCGTCGTCAGCGGCCGCGATCGTCGGCTACCCGATCGTCGTGGTCCCGATGGGCTTCTCATTCGGGGTACCGCTGGGCCTGTCGATCATGGGCGCGGCCTTCAGCGAGCCGACCCTGATCAAGATCGCCTCCGGCTTCGAGCACGCGATCCAGGCCCGCCAGCAGCCGCAATTCCTGCCGACGCTCGGCCTGGGCGCACCGCCGCAAACGCCGCGGCCAGGCAAGCGCAAGGGCGCGGTAAACTGGGGCGTCATGCCGAGGAGGATCTAAAGCCCGGCCGCCGCCGGGCGTCGTGCTAGCCGGCCCGGGCGCCCGCCTTGAGCGTGACCCGGAGCGTGATCTGGGTCGCGCTCAGTGCCTGGGAGACGGGGCAGGTCTTTTTCGCCTCCTCGGCGATCTTCTGGAAGGTGCCCTCGTCGATGCCCGCCACGGTGCCCTCGGCTCGCAGCTCGATCCTCTGAATCTTGAAGCCCGCGCCTTCCTGGCCTAGTGAGACGACGGCCGTGGTGCTGATCTCCTGAGGGACGTGGCCCGCCTTGCTAAGGGCGTTGGCGAAGGCCATGCTGAAGCAGCCCGCCTCAGCGGCGCCGATAAGCTCCTCGGGATTGGTCCCCGCTCCGCTCTCGAACCGGCTGGCGAAGGTGTAGGCGCCCTTGAAGGCCCCGCTCCCAAGCTCCATCGTTCCACTGCCGCCCCGTAGATCGCCCTGCCAGCGGGCGTGCGCAGTCCGTTCCGGCATGACCTTCCTCCTTCCACCCGAGAATCCCGAGTGCCTGCAGCTATCGTAGTCTCTGTGATCGAGCCGCGACCCGAGGGCGGCACGACGCCCGAGGCGGGCGGCGGCTACCGGGCCCTGCTCCAGGTTTCTGGCTTCCCGAGAGCCGTCGCGGGGGCGGCGGTCCAGCGCACCGGCGGCCAGATGCTGCAGGTCGCGATCGTCCTCTTCGTCCTGGCCCGTTTCCATTCCCCGGCGCTGGCCGGACTCACAGTCTTCCTCCAGATCATGCCGGGGCTCCTGGTCAGCCCGCTGGCGGGCGCGCTCCTCGACCGCTATGGCCGGGTCCGCCTCATGCTCCTCGACTTCACCGTGGCCGCCGTCACCCTGGCCCTGATCGCGGGCCTTTCCCTCGGAGGGCACCTCGCGGTGGCGACCCTCCTGGTCCTGGTGACGATCAGCTCGCTGACCAGCATCCTGAGCATCACCGGGATCCGCTCGCTCTTTCCCCTGATGGTCCCCAGGGCGCTCTGGGACCGCGCCAACGGGATGGACAGCGGGCTCTACGCCGTCACGGCCATCGTGGGGCCGCCGCTGGCGGCCTTCATCGTCGCGCTCTACGGGCCGGAAGCCGCGCTGCTGGTCGCAGCGGTCGCCTTCGCCCTCGCGGCCGCCGTCCTGGTGGGCCTGAAGGAGCCGGCCGAGCCGGACCGGGAGCGGCGGTCGATCTGGCGGGAGTCGTATGAAGGGCTGCGCTACGTGGTCCGGCACCCGACGCTGCGCGGGCTCGCGGTCTCGATCTCGCTCTCCAACATCGGAGCCGGCGGCACGCTCGTGATCGCGGTACCGGTGCTGCTGCTCAACCGTCTTCACAGCGGGACGGCGACGATCGGCTGGGTCTTCGGGGTCTTCGGGGTGGCCTCGCTGGTCTCGGCGCTGGTCTTCGGACGGATGAATACGGAGGGACGGGAGCGCTCGATGCTGGCCTGGAGCATGATCGCGGTGGCGATCGCCCTCCTGGCTCTGGCGGCAGCCGGGGCGCTCTGGGTGGTCTTCGCCGCGGCGATCTTCGCCGGCCTCGTCATCGGGGCCAGCGACGTCGGCCTCTTCGGCATCCGGCAGCGGCGGACGGATCCCGCCTGGTTCGGGCGGGCCTTCGCGGTCTCGATGAGCCTCAACTACATGGGCGCTCCCATCGGCTCGGCGCTCACCGGCGCCCTGATCCAGCGCTCGATCAGCCTGGCCTTCCTGGCCGGCGCCGCCTTCAACCTGCTGGCGGCCCTGACCACGGTCCTGATGATCCCGGCTTCGGCCGGCTGAACCATCCGGCGGCACCTTCCCACGGCGCGGGACGGGTGCTAAATTGACAGGCAGTTCGGGGGGCGGCGGGAGGGAAGGATGAGGCCGCGTGGACGCCGGTGGGCCGCTGCGCAGGCGGTCCTGCTCCTCCTGGCCGCGCTGGCGCCGCTGGCGCAGGCCCGACCGGTGGC
>VBIC01000151.1 GCA_005881425.1 Chloroflexota bacterium
CCAGTCACATGGATTCAGCACCCGTTTCAGCACGAGGTGACGTCGCCGAAGAGCCCTCGCTCATCAGCCTGCAGGGCGTCCGCAAGACCTACCCCAACGGCACCACCGCCCTGCGCGACGTCAGCCTGGAGATCCCGCGCCAGGACTTCGTCTTCCTGGTGGGGCCCAGCGGCGCGGGTAAGTCCACGCTGGTTCGCCTGCTGATCCGGGAGGAGCGGACCAGCTCGGGCCGGATCTTCGTCGACGGCCGCGACCTGAGCCGGCTGCGCCGCCGCCACCTGCCCTACCTGCGGCGCAAGATCGGGATGGTCTTCCAGGACTTCAAGCTGCTCCCCAACCTGCCCGTCTTCCAGAACGTGGCCTTCGCGCTCAGGGCTGAAGGGCAAGGAGTCCAAGTTTCCCGACGAGCGCTCGGGCGGCGAGCAGCAGCGGGTGGCGATCACCCGGGCGCTGGTCCATGACCCGCTGATCTTCCTCGCCGACGAGCCCACCGGGAACCTGGACCCGGCCACCTCGTGGGAGATCATCCAGCTGCTGCTGCAGATCAACGCCCGCGGCACGACCGTGCTCATGGCGACCCACAACCGCGAGATCGTGGACGTGATGCGGCGCCGGGTCGTGGCCATCGACGGGGGCCAGATCGTCCGCGACGAGGACGCAGGAGGTTACCATGCTGCGCCGGCTCTGGAACCGCGTTGACTTCGCTGCCAGCAGTGCCTGGCAGAACTTCTGGCGCAACGCCGCGGTCAGCGTGGCCAGCGTGCTGATCGTCTGGGTGGTGCTGCTCGCCCTGGGCAGCCTCCTCCTGGTCCTCCACTCGCTGGACCAGATCGTGGCCCTGGAGAAGAGCCGCGCCAGCGCCATCTCCGTCTATCTGGCCGACAACACGCCGCTGAACAGCATCATGGACTTCAAGCTCCATCTGGAGCACGACCCCCGGGTGACGGCCGTCACCTACGTGACCAAGGACCAGGCGATGCAGCGCTTCCGTGAGATGCCGGCGCTCGACCCTCAGGTGATCGACTCGCTGGGGACGAACCCGCTGCCGGCCAGCCTCGACGTCACCGTCCGCGACATCCGCGACCTGGGCGCGATCGACCAGGAGGTCCGCAGCTCGCCCCTGGTCGACAAGTCGCCGGCGACCAACTACGAGCCGAGCGTGATCGACAAGATCGTGCTGCTGGCCCGGGTCGCCGGGATCGCCGGGCTGGCCCTGATCGTCGCCCTGACCGGGCTCTCGGTCTTCATCATCATGCTCACCATCCGCACCGCGATCTACCTGCGCCGCAAGGAGATCGAGGTCATGAAGCTGGTGGGAGCCACCGACTGGTTCGTGCGCTGGCCCTTCATCGTGGAAGGCCTGATCGTGGGCGTGGCCGGCGCGGTGGTGGCGGTGCTGATCGTCGGCTTCGGCTACCGGCCGGCGGTGCAGAACCTGCAGAGCGTGCTCATCTTCGTCCCGCTCTCCTACGACCCCTCTTACCTGCGCCTGGTGCTGGCGGCGATGATGGCCTTCGGCCTGCTCCTGGGCACGGTCGGCAGCTACCTGGGCGTGCGCCGCTTCCTGAAGCAGTAATTCAGTCTTACATTTGTCATACAATGCTCGTTCGGAGAGGGCGATATCCATCCGGCTCGACGATAATGCTCAGCATGCGCTGCGGGCACTGACCAGATCCGGTAAAACTCAGTCTGAGGCAGTGCGCGAGGCGCTGATCGCATTGGCCCGCTCGAGGAGTAAGGCGGACCTGGCCAAGGAAGCTGAGCGCCTGAACGCCGATCGCAGGGACCGAGCCGAGAAGAAGAGGATCGCGGCCTTGATGGAATCCCTGCGGGCAGCGGGGTGAGATTTTCCGGCTTCGGGTGCCGCGCGCCGTCCGAGGCCACGAGCAGGCGGGGGCGCGGTACGGCATTGTCCTGCAGGCCGACGCGTTGCTGGTCCTATCCATGGTCATTGTCGCCCCGACCTCGACGCGGGCCCTTCCGGCCAGCTTCAGGCCTGAGTTGGAGATCGACGGCACGCGAACGCGCGTGCTGGTGGAGCAGCTCGGCGCCGTGGACCCGGGCCGCCTGGGGGAGTCATACGGCTTGTTGGCGGGCGATGAGCTGCGGCGTGTCGATCACGCTGTCTCCCTCGTTCTCGGCTTGACCCGCTAAAAGCCGCAGCGAGGTAAGTGCCGGAGAGGGTCGTGTAGATGATCCTCGGCCGGCTTCTCCATACTAATGCGCATGCTCCGAGCCCGAAACGTTGCCACGCTCCTCCTGGTCGCCGTCGGCGCCTTCTACCTCGGCGGCCTGGCCGAATTCCAGTGGGGCGCGTTCGCCCCCAGCTGGGTCCAGACGCTGCTCCTCTACCGTCCGCCCCAGGGCCACCTCGACACCAACCTGCTGAACGAGGAATTCCGTGCCATCCAGCAGCACTACGTCAACCCCAGTCCCGACGCCCTCAAGCTGAGCCAGGGTGCGGCCAGCGGGATGGTCGCGGCTCTCGACCGGTTCTCCCGCTTCGAGACCAGCCAGGACTACGCTCAGAGCCAGAGCTTTCTCCAGGGATCGTTCGCCGGCGTGGGCGCTTCGGTGCTGCAGAAGGACGACCAGATCCAGATCGCGGGCGTGCTCCCCAGGACGCCTGCCGAACGCGCCGGGCTCAAGGCGGGCGACCTGATCCTGACCGTGGACGGCCAGAGCACCAAGGGCTGGACGGAAGACCAGACGGTGCAGCGGGTCCGGGGCAAGGCGGGCACCCACGTGGTCCTCGGCCTGGAGCGTGACAGCAAGCCGTTTCAGGTCAACCTGGTGCGCGAGGTGATCCAGGTGCCCTCCGTGGGAACCCACGTCTTCGCCAACCGCATCCTCTATGTCCATGTCTTCGA
>VBIC01000051.1:0-9455 GCA_005881425.1 Chloroflexota bacterium
TCATTGATCACGTAGAGGATGCCGCCGCTGGGCTGGCCCACGATCGAGCCGCGGTAATGGTGATAGAGACCGCGAGGACCGTACACCGCGAGGCGGGTCGAGGGGCTGAGCGGCGTGATCTTCTCCACGCCGGCGGCGGTCGTGAGAGTGATCACCTGTCCGGCCGCGATCGTGGTGGTCCGGCCTCCTGAGCTCAGGATCGCCGGACCGTTGGCGCTGACCCGGTACGGACCCGCGCCCCAGAGCACGCCGACGTGGATCAGCGTGTTGGCGGTATCGACGGTGGTCCAGCTGGTGTGGCGATAGAACTGTTGGTCGATGGCACGGTAAGAGAAGCCGGCCAGCGCCATCCCCTTCGCCCCCCACTGGCCGAGGCCGACGCCGTGGCCCCAGCCGTGACCGCATAAGCGTACCGATCCGGCCGGCGCGGCCGGTGGGCAGGTCGTTCCGTATGACCCGGGATGGCGCAGCGCGTCCTGAACCGCCTGCTGCTGATAGTTGTCGAGGGCAGTCTGCAGGGCGCGGGTCTGGGCGGCGGTCCCCGCCAGCGCGATCAAGAGGTTTCGGCGGGCCGCGTCGAGCCGGCTGTCGTAGGCGGCCGCGGCGCCGACCGCACCGGACGCGGCGTCGACCCGAGCCTGGAGGCTGTCGAGCAGCGGCTGCAGCGCCTGCCGTTCCCGGGCGAGGGCGTGCCGGCGAGTGTCCAGCTGATCGCGCTCCGCCCGCAGCCGGCTGGCCACCTGGGCTTCGTTCATGGCGAAGACGTCCAGGTAGGCGACGCGGTCCAGCAGATCGGTGAAGCTGCGCGCCGAGAAGAGGAAGTCCGCCCAGCGGCGACTGCCGAGCGCGTAAAGCCGGCGCAGGTCGGCCTGAAAGGAGCGAACGTGCGATTGATAGGAGCGCTGGTCGGCGTCGATCCGGGCCTGGGTCGCGTCCAGCTGCGCCTGCAGGGCCTGTGCCTGGGCCGCGACCGGCGCCAGGGCGGCCGACTGCACGCTCAGCTGGGCCGTCAGCGACTCGATAGACTGGCGGACCTCCTGCTGCTGCTGTTCGAGCGCCTGAAGCTGAGCCTGCTGCTGAGCCTGCTGGTTCTGAAGCCGAGCCAGCTTGTCGGCGAGCGCGTTCGGATCGACCGCGCCGGCGGCCTGCGCGGTGATCGCGAGCAGCAGCAGCGCGAGCACTGCGCTGCTGGCGCGTTTTATGCGGGCGGCGCTCCCGGCGGGCTCGGCGGGATCACGTCCCGCCGCGGGCTCGTCGTCGTGAATCCGCCGAGCTGGGTCACGATCGCAGCCTTCTTCGGCTTCTTCTTCTTTTTCTGCTCGCGCCCCTGCTTATCGCGCGACTTGGCCATCGCCGCCGCACCTCCTCACGGTGATACGGAGAGCCGCTATTGTAATCGCCCTGCGACCGGTTGTCCAACGCCGGGGCCAGTCCACACTGGCCCGGCGGTCAGAGACCGGTCAGCACCCGCAGGCAGGCGACCACCGAGTCACCGAGCGCTGCCAGGTCATACCCGCCCTCCAGGGTCCAGACGCTGCGGCCCCCGGAGTGCTGATCGGACCAGCCGGCGATCATCTCGGCCAGCCGCCGGTAGGCGTCGGTCGAGAGCTCCAGGCCGGCCAGCGGATCGCGGGCGTGGGCGTCGAAGCCGGCAGAGACCAGGATCAGCTCCGGCCGAAAGCGCTGGACCGCGGGGTCGACCCGCTGCTCGTAGGCCTGAAGGAAAGCGACGTCGGAGGTCCCGGCGGGCAGGGGCAGGTTGACCAGGTGCTCGGACTGCTCGCGCGTGGACCCGGTGCCGGGATAGAAAGGGTACTGGTGTGAGGAGACGTAGAGCAGCTCCGGGTCGTGGCTGAAGCTGTGCTGAGTGCCGTTGCCGTGATGGACGTCGAAATCTACGATCGCGATCCGGCGGACCCCGCGCGACCGTGCGGCGTGGACGCCGACGGCGACGTTGTTGATCAGGCAGAAACCCATGGCCTGCGCCCGTTCGGCGTGATGTCCCGGAGGCCGGACGATGGCGAAGGCGTGCCGCGCCCGGCCGTCGAGCACCCGGGTGACGCCATCGACGACGGCCCCGGCGGCCGTCCGCGCCGCGGCCATCGAGTCCGCAGTCAGGTAGGTGTCCGGATCGAGATGGCCGCCGCCGGCCGAGGCGGCGCGGTCCAGCATGGCCACGTACGCAGGGTCGTGCGCCTGGGCGATCAGCTCGGCGGGCGCCGGATCAGCCTGCCGCGGTTCGACGCCGAGCTCCGCCCGCGAGATCGCTTCCAGGATCGCCTCCACCCGCTGCGGGCGCTCGGGATGGCCCGTCGACCGATGTGCCTCCTGCTCGCGATTGACCAGGACCGCGCAGAGGTCGGTCATGCGGGAATGACCGCACAGCCCAAGCCGAACGGGTCCTCATAGCTGAGGACATGGGCGCGAAGGCCTGCGGCGCTCGAGGCTCCGAGCAGGACGGCCAGGGAGCGCAGGCCGCAGTCCCCGGCGCCCTCGATCGACTCCCAATCGATCCCCTCGAGCTGGCCCGGTGGGTGCGCGAGGTTGCCCGAGGCCAGCAGGATGGCGGAGCGTTCGCTCAGCCTTCCGAAGAGCCACCGACCGAAGGCCTCGAGCCGCGGCAGGGGCCAGCCGGTAACACCGAGGAAGAGGAACCGCTTGCCCGCGCGCGTCTGGGGCAGCAGCCAGAGGGGCACGATGGTTCCGTGGTCCAGGCCCCGGTCGTCGCTCGGGAAGAGGCGGAATCCGTCGGGGCGCGAGGATCGGATCAGGTCGCGTGTCAGCTCGACGTCGACCGCGAGATCGAGGGCCACGCGGGCCGCGCCGAAGCGGGACAGGTGGCCGCTGGCGCGCGGGACCAGCCGGATCGGGAGCTGGTCCGACCCAGCCGGCCCGTGGGGCGAGACGACGATCACCGTGCCCGCCTCGACCTGTGCGAGGTGGGCGTCGAGCCGGGAGAACGCCGCTCTCGTGGAGGTGAGACGATCAGCGTCCGCTCCGGCCACCTCGGGAAGGAGGATGGTCGGATGGGGGACGAACGCGGCGGCGACAAGGGCCATCAGCTGATAGCGTCGATCAGGTCGAAGCGCCGGCCGGCTGAGGCCGCAGGGCATTGATCGCGTCGCGGTAGCGGGCGGCGGCGCCCCGAGCCGCTTCCGCGAAGTCGCTCCCGGTCGAGGCCGCGAGGATCCCGCGCGAGATGCTGATGATGGCGCCCCGTCCGTCGGGACGTAGGGCGGCGCGGACCGCCGCATCCAGGTCGGCGCCCTGGGCGCCGATGCCGGGCACCAGCAGCAGCCTGTCACCGGCGATCTGGCGCACGTCGCGCAGCTCGGCGGGCGCGGTCGCACCGGCCACGAGCCCGACGTTGCCGTGCCGGTCCCACTCGACGGCGCGCCGCGCTACGTGGCGGTAGAGGGTTTCGCCGTCCGCCCTCAGGTGCTGGAACTCCGCGGCGCCGGGGTTGGAGGTGCGGCAGACCACCAGCACCCCGCGATCTCGATGCGCCAGAAAGGGCGCAACCGAATCGAATCCGAGGTAGGGCATGACCGTGGTCGCGTCGGCGCCCCAGGCCTCGAAGATGGCGTGGGCGTAGGCCTGGGCGGTGCTGCCCACGTCACCGCGCTTGCCGTCGAGGATGACCGGGACTCCGGCAGGGACGGCGCCGAGCGTGCGCTCGAGCAGCCAGCCTCCCTCTCTCCCCCATCGTTCGTAGAAAGCCAGGTTGAGCTTGACCGAGGCCACGCTGCCGGCAGTGGCGTCCAGGATCGCAAGGGCGAAGTCTGCGATCCCCCGCACGGATCTGGAGAAGACCGGCGGGAGCAGCTCGGGGTCCGGATCCAGCCCCAGGCAGAGGAGCGATCCGGTGCTGTCCTCGCTGGCCCGCAGCTTCTCCGCGAACGTCATCCGGCCCAGTCTAGTGGATGTCCGGCCGGCCCTCGTTAGAATTCGGAAGTGCCTCAGACCACGCTCCAGGTGACGCTTCCGGAGATGGGCGAATCCATCACCGAGGGTACGGTCGCCAGGTGGCTGAAGTCCGTCGGGGACGCGGTCCGCGAGGGCGAGGGCCTGGTCGAGGTCTCGACCGACAAGGTCGATGCGGAGGTCCCGGCGCCGGCGAGCGGCCGGCTGCGCGCCATCATCGCCCAGCCGGGCCAAACCGTGACCGTGGGCGCGCCGCTGGCGGAGATCGAGGTCGGTGCGGACGGTGGAGGCGCGCCTGCCGCACAAGACGATGCCGCTCAGCCGAAGGCCGCGGCTCGGCCGAAGGCCGCCGAGCAGCCGAAGCCCGACTCCGGCGGTGTCCAGGCAACTGAAGGCGCCGAGCTGCTGGCCCGGGCCCGAGGCATCGACCTCGCCCAGCTGCGGGGCACGGGTGACGGCGGACAGATCCGTCGCCGCGACGTGGCGCGGGCGATCGAGGAGCGGGAGCGCGGCCGGCCGGAGGCGGGGACCGGGAAGCGTGCCGAGCCGTCGCCCGCCGCACCTGAAGAAGTCGCAAAGTCCGCCCCGGTCCAACCCGCCCCTTCGCAGGCGCCGACCGGATCCATCCCTCTGCGCGGCGGCCCGGCGGCCCTGGTCAAGCACATGGAGGAGAGCCTCCAGATCCCGACCGCCACCAGCTTTCGCACCATCCGCGTCGACGTCCTCGACGAGCGCCGCCGCCAGCTCAACCGTGGCATCCAGGAGCAGGGGCGCCCGGAAAAGCTGTCCTACACGCACCTGGTCGCCTGGGCGATCAGCCGTGCGGTCAAGGACGTCCCCTCGATGGCGGTGTCGTTCGACCGCGTCGACGGCGTCCCGACCCGCGTGGCGCGGGGTGTCCACCTCGGGCTGGCCGTCGACGTGCAGCGGTCGGACGGCAGCCGGATGCTGCTGGTCCCGGTCATCCACGACGCCGACCGGCTGGATTTCGCCGCCTTTCGGGATCGGTACGAGACCCTCGTCGCCCGGGCCCGGACCGGAAGGCTTGCCGCCGACGAGATCAGCGGCGCCACCATCGTCCTGACCAACCCGGGGGGCATCGGCACCGTCGCCTCCGTGCCGCGCCTGATGAAGGGGCAGGGGACCATCGTGGCCACCGGCGCCATCGGCTATCCGCCGGAGTTCACGAGCATGGCGGAAAGCGGCCTGCGCCAGCTGGGCGTGTCAAAGGTCATGAACATGACCAGCACCTACGACCACCGGGTGATCCAGGGTGCTGAGTCGGGTGAGTTCCTGCGGCGGATCGACGAGCTGCTCGCCGGCGCGGACGGGTTCTACGAAGGTGTCTTCGAGGCGATGCGCGTGCCGCTTCCCACGGGCGTGGTCGCGACCGCCACGGCTCCAGTGCCCAGCCAGGCGGCGGCGCTCACCGGACCGCCGACGGCGGAGGCCGAGCTGCTGCGGGCGGTCGCCGCCGGCACCGCGCTCGTCTCCGCCTACCGCAGCCATGGACACCTGTCGGCGCGCCTCGACCCGCTGGGCAGCGCGCCGCCCGGGGATCCTTCGCTCGACCCCCTCAATCACGGACTGACGCCGGCCCTCATGGACGCGGTCCCGGCGGCCGTCCTCCGGGTGCGCGTTCCAGGCGAGAACCTGGCCGAAGTCCTGATCCACCTGCGCGAGACTTACTGCTCGACGATCGCCTACGAGATCGAGCACATCTCGAGCCACGAGCAGCGCAACTGGCTCCGGGAGAAGATCGAGTCCGGCCGTTATCGCCAGCCGCTCTCACCCGAGCGCAAGCTGCAATTGCTGCAGCGGCTGACCAAGGTGGACGCCATGGAACGATACCTGCGGCGCGCCTTCCTGGGGCAGAAGACATTCTCCATCGAGGGGCTCGACTCGATGATCGTGATGCTGGAGGAGGCGCTGCAGCTGCTGGCGGAGGACGGGACCCGCCAGGTCGTGATGGGCATGGCTCACCGCGGCCGCCTGGGCGTGATCGCGCACGTGGTCAACCGGCCCTACGAGTCGATCCTGGTCGAGTTCGAGGCGGCCAAGGAGCGCGGCGGTCCAGGCGGCGACGCCACCGGCGACGTCAAGTATCACGCCGAGGCCGAAGGCACCTACGTGACACCGACCGGCAAGCAGGTATCGGTGTCGCTGCTCGCCAATCCCAGCCATCTCGAGGCGGTCGACCCGGTGGTCGAAGGCTGGACCCGCGCTCAGCAGACGCGCCGGAAGGGGGCGAAGATCCACCTCGACCAGACGGCGACGGCGCCGATCCTGATCCATGGCGACGCCGCCTTCCCGGCGCAGGGAGTGGTCGCGGAGGTTTTCAACCTGGACAAGCTGGAGGGCTACTCGACCGGCGGCACCCTGCACCTGATCGCCAACAACCAGCTCGGTTTCACCACCGATCCCGAGGAAGGCCGCTCGACCCGATACGCGTCCGACCTGGCCAAGGGCTTCGACGCCCCGATCGTCCACGTCAACGCCGACGACGTCACGGCCTGCGTCGCCGCGGTCCGGCTGGCAGTGGCCTTCCGCCGCAAGTTCGGCCGCGACGTGGTCATCGACCTGATCGGCTACCGGCGTTTCGGGCACAACGAAGCCGACGAGCCTGCCTACACCCAGCCCCTGATGTACGCGGCGATCAGGGAGCACGCATCGGTGCGCGAGCGCTTCGCCGCCGAGCTGATCGAGGAGGGACTGCTCACCAAGGAGGAGGCCGACTCGCGGGCCGCGGCGGTCGAGCAGCGGCTGGTCGAAGCCCATCAGAACGTGAAGAGTCGGGCGGCACACGCGCCCGAGACCGCCCAGCGGAGCATGGAGACGAGCCCGGAGTCGGAGGTCAAGACCGCGGTCTCCGCCGACACCCTCGAGTCTCTGAACCGGCAGCTCTACGCGGTGCCGAGCGGTTTCACCGTCCACCCCAAGCTGGTCAAGCAGATGGAACGGCGCAAGGCGCCGCTCAAAGACCGCGAGATCGACTGGGCGCAGGCGGAGGTGCTGGCCCTGGCCAGCCTGGTCACCGGCGGCATTCCCGTCCGTCTCACCGGCCAGGACACCGAGCGCGGCACGTTCAGCCAGCGCCACCTCGTGTTCCACGATCCGAGCACCGGCGCCCGCTGGGCCCCGGTCCAGCACCTGGTCGGCGCCGGCGCCACCTTCGAGCTGCACAACAGCCCGCTGTCGGAGTATGCGGCGCTCGGGTTCGAGTACGGCTACAGCGCCCAGGCTCCGGAGGCGCTGGTCTGCTGGGAGGCGCAGTACGGCGACTTCACGAATGGCGCCCAGATCATCGTGGACCAGTTCATCGTTTCCGGGCTGGCCAAGTGGGAACAGTCGTCGCGCCTGACCCTCCTCCTCCCCCACGGCTACGAGGGCTCGGGGCCGGAGCACTCCAGCGCGCGCCTGGAGCGCTTCCTGCAGCTGGCAGCCGAGGGCAACATCCGGGTCGCCTATCCGAGCACCGCGGCGCAGTACTTCCACCTGCTCCGGCGCGAGGCGCTGCACAGCCGGCCGCGGCCGCTGGTGCTGATGACGCCCAAGAGCCTGCTGCGCCTGAGGGCCTCGCTCTCCCGGCTCGAGGATTTCACCGGCGGCGGCTTCAAACGCCTGATCGACGACCCGCTGGTCCGGGACCGTGAGGCCGTGCGGCGGGTCCTGCTCTGCAGCGGCAAGGTCTACTACGACCTCGCCCTGAGTGGCGAGCGCGCCGGACATGAGGACCTCGCCATCCTTCGCCTTGAGCTTCTCGAACCGCTGCGGGTCGACGACGTGGTGGCGGCCCTGGGCAGATATCCGAACGCGGAGTCGGTGACCTGGGTGCAGGAGGAGCCGATGAACATGGGCGCCTACGCGCACGTCCGCCGCCGTCTCGAGCCGCACCTGAAGGAAGGGATGGAGCTCGGCTACGTCGGACGCCCGGAGCGCGCCAGCCCCAGCGAGGGGTACGCGGGCGCCCACCAGGCGCAGCAGGAGCGAATCATCGCGGCCGCTCTCGACGGCACCGTTAGCGGATAGAATCGCGTCGGGATGAACCTGTTCGACGGCCTGACCTCGCACCAGGTGCTCTCGGTCCTGGCCACGGTCGTCATCTTCACCGTCGCCGCCGGGGTCTGCCTGGTCGCGCTGCTCGCCTTCGGCGTCCGCTCCGGGCTGATGGCGGCGCGGGCCACCAGGGAGGTACCCAAGGCCAGCGACACCGAGCTCTGGCTCTTCTTCCTGGCCAGCCTGAGCGGGCTGCTCTCGATCTTCGCCATGATCTTCGTCGGCCTGGTGGGCGGCAGCGTCTTCGCCGAGACCTTCCTGGACAACGTCCTCCTGCTCGCCGTTTCCTTGGCTCTGATCCTGATCGGCGGGCTCCTGCTGCTGCTGGGCGCCAGCCTGGCCTTCCTGACGGTCCGCCGCGCGCGCCGCTCGACGTCCGCTCCCGCCTGACCGCCCGGGCGAGTTCGAAACCAATTCGCCGGCCGGGCCGTTCCACAGGCAAGCTCGAGCTTGACAGGAGCCATAGGTATTTACTAAACTAGTGACAGTCCAGCTATCAACTTTAAGGAAGTATTAGACTCATGAATGCGCAAGACGGCCGCGCCATGTTTGAGCTTCAGCTCGAGCTGCACACTCGGGCCAGCGGGGAGCTGCCGTTGATCTCGGCCGACGAGCTGCTGGAACTTCACGAGGCCCTGGCAGAGGCCAGCGGCGACTTCAAGAGCCTGCTCGCCGACCTCAAGCAAGCCGCGAACTAGGCGGTACGCGCGGCGCATGGCCGCTACGTCCGAATGTAATCAGGCCGCAACGGTGACGCGCAGGAGCTGCGGTGCCTCTTTCTCCTCAGGGATCGGCTCGCCCGCGGCCACGAGGTCCTCAAGGTAGACCGAGATCGCCTCCTGGGCGTTGGCTATGCACTCATCGATGGTCTCGCCCTGCGTTACGCAGCCGGGCAGAGCCGGGACAGTCACCGTGAAGCCACCCTCGTCCGGGTCTGGATCAACGACGATCGAGTATGTACGCATGGCTCATCAATTAGAGCAGACGGCGGAGCTCGTCGGGGCTGATTCCAGCGGAGTCGATGATCGACAAGAGCGTCTTCGGTTTGAGGGTCCGACCGGAGTGAACCGGTACGACGACGCGGCCGGCCCTTGAGTCGTTCCGGAGGACAACGTGGCTACCCCGGCGGCGCACCTCTCGCCAGCCTTCCCGCTCAAGGGTGCGGAGCAGTTCGTCGCCTGTGATCCTCGGAAGGCGTGGCACCTTTCGCGCTTATCTCGTTCTGCTCAATCGTTCTGGTCGATGTCAACGACGAGCGTGTTGATGAAGGCAGTGAGCCTCCTGGCATCGCTGGCTTTGATGCCCACGGGGAGCACTAGCCTCGCTACCCCGCCCTCGCGCAGAGGAAACGCGTACTCCGAAAGCCGAGATGGCATGCTGCTATCCCCCATCGCCGTCGGCCCACCATTCCCTTCGCCAATCGCGTGCCGACGCACTGCCAGCTTCCAGGCCGCTGGGTCTCGAAGGTAGACGCG
>VBIC01000051.1:9469-21191 GCA_005881425.1 Chloroflexota bacterium
TCCAGAGTTGCGGCTCCCAATTCCCTTCCCTTACCACGCTCGAATTGATCAAGCGTGTCCTCGACATCCAATGTTTCAAGGTCGACCGCCATGGATTGGCCGTAGACGGCACCTAAGACCTGGCTGCAGGCCGACCGCATCGAGCTCTCGGTCGTCCTCTTGAGTTGCCCATCGACGGCTGCCTGCTTCAAGAACTCAAACAAGCGATTTCCAGATACCATTGCAAGCTGCATCATTGCACATTGTCTTGGATTCGTCAATATTGCAATTTGTGAAGTTCTTGTTCGACTCCTTCGCGCGGCGCTGCGCCGAAGAGCAGCGCTGGACGAGGTGACGTGGATCGACGGACAGCTGAGTCGCCGTGTCGCGGAGGCTGTGGTTGGGCGCCTCGGCGTCCACAGCGCTCGCAGCGCAGCTTAGCGCGGGCTAGGCCTCACGCCCTGGACGGTTCGACGACGCGGCGGCGAAGTCGGGGAGACAGGATTTGAACCTGCGACCCCTTGAACCCCATTCAAGTGCGCTACCAGGCTGCGCCACTCCCCGACGCCTCGGTATTGTACTCGGCTCACTCCTCTTCCCCACGGCGGCGGAAGACCATGCGGACGGGGGTGCCTTCGAAGCCGAAGGCTGACCGAAGCTGGGTCTCGAGGAAGCGCCGGTAGGAGAAATGGACCAGCTCGGGGTCGTTGACGAAGAAGACGAACGTCGGCGTCGACGCCTCCGCCTGGGCCACGTAGAGAACCTTGAGCCGCTTCCCCTTGCGGGTGGGCGGGTCGCGGCGCGCCAGCAGGTCGCGCAGCCAGCGGTTCAGCTCGGGGGTCGCGACCCGGCGGCCGCGTTCCGCGACCACCGCCAGCGCCGTCTCGATCGGTTGCAGGACGCGCTGTCCGGTGAGCGCTGACACGTAGGAGACGCGGGCCCAGGGCGCGAAGTCGAAGGCGCGGCGCAGCCGGGTGCGCCACTCCTTCTCCTCCTTCTCCTCGGGACTGAGCAGGTCCCACTTGTTGACCACCAGCACCAGGCCGCGGCCGGCTTCTGTGACGTAGCCAGCCACGTGCTGGTCCTGGGCGGTGATCCCGTCGCGCGCGTCCATGACCACCAGCGCCACGTCCGACCTCTCCATGGCGCGCAGACCGCGCAGGAGCGAGTACTGCTCCACGCCGCGGGTGAGGCCGGGACGGCGGATCCCGGCCGTGTCCACCAGCAACACCTTCTTCCCCTCCACCACCATCTCGGTGTCGACCGGATCACGAGTCGTACCCGGCGTGGCGGTGACCAGGCTGCGCTGGTCCTGGGTCACGGAGTTGACGAAGGACGACTTGCCCACGTTGGGACGGCCCAGGATCGCGATCCTGGCCGCGACCCGATCGCCCTCCGGCTCCAGCGCGGCCTGGGGAAGGACGGCCAGCACCGCGTCGAGCAGCTCTCCGCTCCCCGTCCCGTGCAGCGCGGAGACCGAATGGGGGTCGCCCAGGTCGTACTCGGCGGCCAGGCCTTCGCTGTCTCTACCGTCCGCCTTGTTCGCCGCCAGTACGACCGGAGTTCGGGCGCGGCGCAGCAGCTCCGCGATGTCGCTGTCGATCGGGGTCACCCCCTCCCGAACGTCGACCACCAGCAGGATCACGTCGGCCTCCTCGATGGCCACCGCGGTCTGCTCCTCCATGCGCCGGCGCAGCTCCCTAAGCGCCGGGACCTCGTCGCGCTCCTTGCCCAGCACCAGCCCGGCGGTGTCGACGATCGTGAAGTTGCGGCCCCGCCAGTCGGCTTCCGCGTAGAGGCGATCCCGCGTCAGCCCGGCCATGGGATCCACGATCGCCCGCCGCTGACCGAGGATGCGGTTGAAGAGCGAGGACTTCCCGACGTTGGGGCGCCCCACGATGGCGACGAGTGGAAGCGCCATGACGGATCTCCGCCATAATAGGGTCTCGATGCCGGAAGGCCGGATCGTGCTGAAAGAAAATCGGATCATGATGGTATCCGATGAGATGGGCAACATCCCGGCGGGCAACATCTCCGGCTGCGGCCTCTACCACTCGGATACGCGCTTCCTGTCCATCTACGAGTTCCGCCTGAACCGGCTCCAGCCCATCCTCCTGTCCTCCTCGACCGACGAGAGCTACGTCGCGACCTTCCAGATGATCAACCCGGTGCTCGAGGTCGACGGCGGCAAGCGGACGATTCCGCAGCAGGTCCTCAGCATCCGGCGCAGCCGCTTCATCTACGGCGGCCTCCACGAGCGGATCGGGCTTCAGAACTGCGGCCCCGAGCCGGTGGACCTGGAATGCGAGCTGCTCTTCGGCGCGGATTTCCTGGACCTGTTCGAGGTCAAGGCCGACTCCCGGGGCCAGGTGCTGCGTTACCTCGGAACACCGCGCCCGCTGGAGGGCGGCCGTCATGGGCTGAGCTTCATCTACGACGGCCTCGATGGCATCACACGGCGCACCGAGGTGGTCTTCCACACGCCGCCCACCCACCGCCACGAGGCCCGCGTGGGCTGGAACTTCCATCTCGAGCCGAAACAGACGCAGACTCTGGTCGTCGACGTCATCCCGCTGCTGGGAGAGAGCGAACCGACCCTCGAGTATCTCTACGACGACGCGCTGCTGGCCCTGCAGCGCTCCTACCGGCACTGGAACGACGAGCTGACGAGAGTCTCTACCGACAACGCCTTCCTGAGCCGGGGATTGCTGCGACGCAGCCAGATGGACCTGCGCATCCTGGTCGAGGAGTTCGACACCGGGCTCCTTCCCATGGCGGGCATTCCCTGGTTCAGCGCTCCCTTCGGGCGCGACGCGCTGATCACCTCGATCCAGACCCTGATGCTCAACCCGGAGATCGCCCGCGGAACGCTGCGCTATCTGGCGGCCCGGCAGGGACGTCAGGTGGACCTCGCCCGCGAGGAGGAGCCCGGCAAGATCCTGCACGAGATCCGCTACGGAGAGCTGGCCAACCTCAAACAGATCCCGCACACTCCCTACTACGGCTCGGTGGACAGCACCCCGCTGTTCCTGGTCTGCGCCGTGACCATGATGGACTGGCTCGACGACCAGGACCTGTTCGTCGAGCTCCTTCCCCATCTTCTGGCTGCCCTGCGCTGGATCGACGAGTATGGCGACCTGGACGGTGACGGCTTCGTGGAGTACGACCTGCGGGCCAAGGGCGGCGTTCGCAACCAGGGCTGGAAGGACTCGCACGACTCGCTGCTCTATCCCGACGGCCGGCCGGGTGAGCTGCCCGCCGCCCTGGTCGAGGTCCAGGGGTACGCCTACCAGGCCAAGCTCGGGCTGAGCCGCATCCTGGAGCGCATGAACGAGCCGCAGCTGGCCGAGCGCCTGGCCCGCGAGGCGGCCGACCTGCGCCGCCGTTTCGAGCTGCGCTTCTGGATGGACCGGGAGCAGTTCTACGCCCAGGCGCTGGACCGGGACAAGGCCCAGATCCCCTCGATCACCTCCAATCCGGGGCACTGCCTGTGGGCCGGGATCTGCGATCCGGAGCGGGCCGAGCTGGTCGGCGATAGGCTGCTCGCCGCCGACATGTTCTCCGGATGGGGCATCCGCACCCTGGCATCCTCGTCGCCCCACTACAACCCGATGAGCTATCACAACGGGACCATCTGGCCGCACGACAACTCGATCGTGGCCGCGGGATTGCGGCGCTACCGCCGCACGGCGGAGGCGGCCAGGGTGATCGACGGGGTCATGGAGGCAGGCATCCGCATGCCCAACTACCGTCTGCCCGAGCTCTTCTGCGGCTTCAAGCGCGACATGCTCTTCAACACCGGCCCCACCGAGTACCTGGTCTCCTGCAACCCGCAGGCCTGGGGCGCAGGCGCCGCTTTCCACCTGCTCCAGATCGGGCTGGGTATCGTGCCGGACACCACCGCCGGCCGGGTCTACATCGCGCCGCTCTCGATGAACGGGGTGCGCAGCGTCGAGATCCAGGGGATGCGCATCGGCAGCGGACGCCTCTCCTTCCGCGTCAGCTACAACGGGGGCCGTCCTGAGGTCGACGTCAGCGAGCATCCGGCGGACCTCCGGGTCATCCTCGACGAACCGCCGCCCTTGACGTGAGCCGGCCTCGGGTGGGACTCCTCCACTACACGTGTCCGCCCATCATCGGCGGCGTGGAAACGATCCTGCTCGAGCAGGCACGCAGGCTGCACGACCGCGGATATCCGGTCACGGTTTTCGCCGGCCGCGGCGGCCCGCTCGATCCTGAAGGCCCGACGCTGGTCCTGATCCCTGAAATCGACTCCCGCCGCTCCGCCACCGGCAGTTCGGACGTCATGCGCCGGCTCGATGCGTCCCTGACAGAGCATGAGTGCGACGTCCTGATCGTCCACAACGCCCTCACGCTGCATTTCAACCTCGACCTGACCGCCGCCCTCTTCGAGATCGCGGGCCGCGTCCGGCCGCGGCTCGTCTCCTGGGTGCACGATCTCAGCTGGACCAATCCGCTCTACCGATCGCTGATGGGGCCGGAGGAACCCTACACGCTCCTCCGCCGCCACCATCCCGCGATCCAGACGGTGTGCGTCTGCGCTCCGGCGCAGAGCGCGCGCGTGATCCCCAACGGCATCGACCCGCTGGCGCTGCTGCAGGTCGGGGAGCGGACCCGCGACCTGGTCCGGCGATTGCGTCTGATGGAGGCCGACGCGATCCTGCTGGCGCCGGTCCGGATCACGCGACGCAAGAACCTGGAGTGGGCGATCGACGCCGCGGCCGCCCTCCGCGCCCGCGGGCGCTCGGTGCGCCTGCTGGTCACCGGTCCGCCCGGGCCCCACGACGCGCAGTCGATGGGCTACGTGGAGGAGCTGCGCGAGAGAAGCAAGAGCCTGGGCCTGGAGGATGGCGTCGCCTTCCTCTTCGAGGTCGTGCCGCCGTCCGGGCCGGGATATCCGGTCGATGCGGCGATGCTCAAAGACCTCTATATGCTGAGTGACGTGGTCGTCCTGCCCAGCGCCGGTGAGGGCTTCGGGCTGCCGCTCGCCGAGGCCGCCATCTTCAAGACGCCGGTCGTCTGCTCCGACCTGCCCGCCTTCCGCGAGGTGGGAGTGGAGGACGCGCGCTTCGTTTCCCTGGCCGGCGGGACGTCGGCTTTCACCTCGGCAGTCGAGGCGGCGCTCGACAGCCCGACCGCCAGGGGAAGACGCCGCGTCCTGGCCCGCCTCTCCTGGGACCGCATCGTCCGCGACCAGCTCGAACCCCTGATCCAGTCCCTCAAGGCGTGAGCCACTACCGGCTCCTGGTCCCGACCACCAACCCGGCCCGCAGCGGACCGGTGCTCAAAGCCATCTCCCCTTTCCTCAACGCCGAGGACTCCAGGGGCACGCTGCTGGGGGTGATCGAGATCGCGCCCGAGCGGTCGCTCAGCGAGGGCGTCGAGGTGGCGCGCGCCTACCGGGCGCTGCTCTCCCGGATCGCGCGCTACGCGGAGGAGGGCCCCGGCGAGCTGCGCGGCCTGGTGCGGATCGCGCACGTGGCGGCGCAGGGCATCCGCGAGGCCGCGCTGGAGACCGATGCCAACCTGCTGGTCCTGGAGGCGCCCACCGGCCGCAGCGCCCGAGCGGACGGACTGTGGACCAATGCCGTCGAGGACCTGCTGGTCGATCCGCCCTGCGACGTGGCGCTGGTCCGGGCTGACCCTCAGCAGATCTGCAGCGTGCTCGTCCCGGTGCGCGGCGGGCCCAACGCGGAGCTGGCTCTGCGCCTGGCGGAGAGCGTCTGCAAGCAGACCGGCGCGGTCCTGAGCGTCCTACACGTCTTCAGTCCCCGGATCTCGCCCGAGTCCCGCTCCCGGGAGGAGGCGGCCTTCCTCAAGCTGGTCTCGCGGGTCGAGGTCCCGGTCAAACGCCAGACGGTCTTCAGCGTCTCGGTCCGGGAGGCGATCATCCGCGAGGCCCAGGCCCATCAGCTGGTGATTCTGGGCGCCACCCTGAGCCTGATGCACCGCCCCATGGTGCTGGGCGCGCCGGCCAGCCGTCTCCTGCGCCGGCTGCCCGGGACGGTGATGGTGGTCAAGACCGCGGGCCCGGTCCAGGTACGCGACCCCGAGCGTCCCCTGAGGCTGGAAACCCGGGCGGCCGCCGGCGAGCGGGTCGACCGCTGGTTCGCGGAGAACACCTTCCACAGCCGTGAGTTCGCCGACCTGAAACGGCTGATGGGCCTCAAGGAACGGCAGGGGATCACGATCAGCCTCGGGCTGCCGACCCTCAACGAGCAGCTCACCATCGGCAAGGTGATCCGCACCTTCAAGCACGCCCTGATGGACCAGGTGCCGCTGCTGGACGAGATCGTGGTCATCGACTCCGGGTCGTCCGACCGGACCACCCGGGTCGCCGAGCGCCTGGGCGTGCCGGTGTTACAGCACGCCGAGATCCTGCCCCGCTACGGAGCCTTCTCGGGCAAGGGTGAAGCCCTCTGGAAGAGCCTCTTCACGCTCAAGGGCGACCTGATCTGCTGGGTCGACACCGACATCTCGAACATCCATCCCAAGTTCGTCTACGGCCTGCTCGGTCCGCTTCTAACCGACCCCGAGATCTCCTACGTCAAGGGCTTCTACCGGCGTCCGCTGCGCTACGGCAGCGAGCTGCAGGCCCAGGGCGGCGGGCGCGTCACCGAGCTGGCGGCCCGTCCCATGCTGAACCTCTTCTTCCCCGAGCTGTCGGGCCTGGTCCAGCCGCTCAGCGGTGAGTACGCCGGACGGCGGGCGGTGCTGGAGAGCGTGCCCTTCTTCACCGGCTACGGCGTCGAGCTCGGGCTCCTGCTCGCGATCTCGGAGGCCTACGGTCTGCGCACCATCGCCCAGGTGGACCTGGGCATGCGAGTCCACCGCAACCAGTCCCTCTTCGACCTCTCCAAGATGGCCTTCGCCATCATCCAGGTCGGACTCAAGCACCTGGGCGACCGGCACCGGATCCACCTCCTGGAGGAGGTCAACAAGACCATGAAGCTGATCCACTACGACGACGAGCGCTACTGGATCGAGCAGAAGGAGATCGAGGACCAGGAGCGCCCACCCATGAACTCGGTGCCGGAGTACTTCCTGGCGCGCCACCGGCAGCCGACGGCTGAAGGCTAGCCAGGCGGCGGCTTTTCGCCCGCATCATCTATTAGGAGGGGTTCCTCTTCGAAGCGGGCGCGCTCGAGGCTGAGCCGGTACGTCCGGGCTTCCATCATCCCTCCCCGCTCCACCCTGGCCACGACGTAGGCATTGAATGAGTCGCGCGAGTCCATGGCCCAGTTCGTGTCGAAGGCCGACGGCCGGGCGGGGTGGTCGGGGTGGCTGTGCACGATCCCGATAATCTCCAGGCCCCGCCCCTCCGCCTCGCGCTGCACGCGCAGGTGCTCCAGGTCGTCGAAGCGGTAGCGATCGTGAGGCCGGTCGACCACGGTGTTACGCATCGGCCGAAACTCCCGAACCGTGTAGGTTTGCCCGTCGATCCGGCCGATCAGGACCCCGCAGGCCTCGAGCGGATACCCGGCCTCGAGGTGAGAGCGCAACCCGGACATGACCGAGCGGGGGATGCTCAGGCGAAAGGCGGCCGGCGTCACCGCCGGTGGCGGTACAGCCCCGAGCTGAGGTAGCGGTCGCCACCGTCGGGGAAGACCATGACGAAGACCCCCTCCGGCGTGCGCCGTGCGACCTCCCGTGCGGCGTAGAGGGCGGCGCCCGACGAGTGCCCGACCAGCAGGCCCTCGGAGCGGGCCAGGTCGTGGGCCAGCTCGTAGGCCGCCTCGGTGGGAACGCTGACCTTCTCGTCGTGCACGCTCGGGTCGTAGATTCCGGGGACGATCGAGGTCGGCATGTGCTTCAGCCCTTCCAGGCCGTGGAAGCCGTCGTCCGGCTCGGCGGCGATCACCCGGATCGACGGATTGTGCCGCTTGAGGAAGCGGCCGGCACCCATCAGGGTGCCGCTGGTCCCGATGCCGGCCACGAAATGAGTGACCTCTCCCTGGGACTGCTCCAGGACCTCCGGTCCCGTGGTATCGAAGTGGGCGCGCCAGTTGAAGGGGTTGTTGTACTGGTCGGGCATGTAGAAGACGCCGGGCATCTCGGCCCGGAGGCGGTGCGCCTCCCGGATGGCCCCGTCCGAGCCCTCCAGGGCCGGGGTGGTCATGATGCCGGCGCCAAAGGCGGTGACGATCTCCTTCCTCTCCGCCGTCACGTTTTCGGGCATGACCAGGCGCACCTGGTAGCCCTTGGCGGCGCCGATCATGGCGTAGGCGATCCCGGTGTTGCCGGAGGTCGAGTCCAGGATGGTTCGCTCCACCGTGAGCTCGCCGGTGCGCTCGGCCTCCTCGATCATCCGCAGCGCCGCCCGGTCCTTGACCGAGCCGCCCGGGTTGAACCACTCCGCCTTGGCGTAGAAGGTGATGTGGGGGAACTCCTTCTCCAGCAGCCGGATCCGGAGCAGCGGCGTATTGCCGATCCGCTGCAGGACCGAGTGGCCGGGGACGCTTTCGACGACGGAGAGGGCCCGGTGTGGCACGCGCCCAATTGTAGGAAGCCCCCCGAACTGGTCGTAGATTCGAATCCAAATCGGTGCTATAGTGGCGCCGACATTCGGCCGACTCGCTCCCAAAGGGGGAAGTTCATGAGTTCTACCGCCGTGCCGACGACCGCCACCGACAAGGCCGGGTTCTGGATTCGGGTGGGCGCCTATCTGATCGATGCCGTGATCCTGTTCATCGTCAACCTCATCGTGGGTCTCATCTTCCGCAACAACCAGGGTCTCCAGTCGCTCATCGAGCTGATCGTCTCGCTCGGCTACTTCGTCTACTTCTGGTCGGCCTCCGGGGGCGGCCAGACGCTGGGCATGCGCGCCCTGAAGATCAAGGTCGTAAAGACCGATGGCAGCCAGCTGGACTACGGCGGGGCCGTACTCCGCTACGTCGGCCTGCTGGTCTCCTTCCTCGTGATCTTCATCGGGGTCATCTGGGTCGCCTTCGACCCCAACAAGCAGGGCTGGCACGACAAGATCGCGTCGACCTACGTCGTCCGGGCCTGACGCCCAGGGCCTGATCTAGGAGAGGGCCTGCTCGAAGTCTTCGAGCAGGTCCTCCACCCTTTCCAGGCCGACCGAGCACCGGAGCAGGCCCTGCGAGATCCCGACCTGAGCGCGCTCCTCCTCCGAGAGGCCGCGATGCGAGGTCAGGGCGGGATGGCTGAGCGTGGTGGCGACGTGGCCCAGGCTCGGCATCAAGCGGACCAGGCGAAGGCGCCGTACCAGCCGGTCGGCGGCCTCCCGGCCCTCGCGAAGCTCGAAGGAGAAGAGGGCGCCGGCACCGTGGGGCAGCAGCCGGGCGGTGCGGGCGGCGTAGGGACTGCCGGACAGCGACGGGTAGTAGACGCGGGCGACCGCGGGATGCCGGGCCAGAGCCGCGGTCAGGGCGCAGGCGTTGGCGACGTGGCGCTCCATGCGGACGCCCAGGGTCCGGATCCCCCGCAGCGTGAGCCAGGCCTCGAAGGTGCCCAGCGCCGGACCCATGGTGTGGGCCAGGCTGCGCGCCCCCGCGATCCAGGCCGGCCGGCCCAGGATCAGGCCGCCGATCACGTCCGCGTGCCCGCTCAGGTTCTTGGTGGCGCTGTGGACCACCACGTCGGCGCCCCAGCGCGTCGGCTGGCAGAGCGCCGGCGTGGGGATGGTGGCGTCGACCGCGAGCAGGGCGCCGCCCTCGTGAGCGATCCCGGCCAGCGCCTCCAGGTCCGGTATCCGGATCAGAGGATTGGTGCAGATCTCGCAGAGCAAAAGGCGGGTTCGCGGGGTGAGGGCGGCGCGCACCTGGTCCAGGTCCTGGACGTCGACCACGCTGACCGTCAGGCCGAACCGATGCAGGTCGTCGCGCAGGAAGGTGATGGTCGTCCCGTAGCAGTCGTTGGCGGCCACGACGTGGTCGCCGGCGGTGGTGTCGGTCAGCACCGCCAGGCCGATCGCCGCCATGCCCGAGGCGACCGCCAGCGCCTCGACCGGACCACCCCCGGCCTGGCTCTCGAGGGCGGCCACGGCCGCCTCCAGCTGGGCGTGGTTGGCGGTCCCCCACCGGGAGTAGCCTCGATGTCCCGCCATGGCCTGGTCGAGCGTGTCGAGGTCCGGGTAGGCGGCGGCAGCGGAGACGCTGATGTCCGGGACCATGGGCGCGTCCGGGCGGTCCATGGGCGGCTCGCCCGCGTGCACCGCCAGGGTGTCCGGGTGGGCCATCTCAGGCCCGCTTGAAACGGACCCGCCGGCGGCGGTGGACGCCGGCCTGGTCCCTGGGCACCACGCTGATCGAGCCGTCCTCCTCGAGCACGGCGAGGCGGACGTCCTCGACCTTCTCGACCCCGTGCTCGCGGAGCGCCATCTGGGCGTCCTCGAGGCTGAGGTCCTCCTTGTCGAACCCTTTCTCGACCCACTTGCCGTTGCGGGCGATCACGGTCGGCTCCGGATTGATCAGGCTGTCGAACTCCGGGAAGCGGCGGCGGATCAGCGCCAGCAGGCGGTTGATGAGCAGGAGGGTCACGATCAGGATCAGGCCGCCGGTGAGCGAGGTGTCGGGACCGGTCATGGCGGGCTGCAGGGCATTGGCCACGAGCAGCACCAGGACGAGGTCGAAGACCGTGAACTGGCCGATCTCACGCTTGCCGAAGATGCGGAGACCGACGAAGAAGACGAGGTAGATGACGACGGCGCGCAGCGCCAGCTCCCACCAGGGCACGCCGAGTTCCAGCCAGCCAGGCATCTCGGGACCAGCCTAGCGGATGACGGGGTGGGCGAAACCGAAGTTCAGGAGGGTCGCGCCGTCGGTGAAATGCTGGTCCGAGCCCAGGACGACCGCCAGCACGGTGCGGTTGCCGCGGGTCGCCGCCACCACCAGGCAATACCCGGAGGCGTCGGTGTAGCCGGGCTTGCCGGCCACCGTCCCCGGGTAGGACCAGAGGAGCCGGTCCAGGTTGTAGGGCGTGAACGCCCCGTGGGTGCCGGTCGCCGAGATGGCGATCGAGCGCTGTCCCATGATGGCCCGGATCTCGGGATAGTCACGCAGGATGGTGGCCAGCATCACGGCCAGGTCATAGGCGGAGCTGTAGTGGGCGGGGTCGTCGAGGCCGGTCGGATTGGCGAAGGCCGTGTCCTTGAGGTGCATGCCGGCCGCCTTCTGGTTCAGCAGCGAGATGAATCGGGCTCGGTCGACGATCCCCTGGGCGATCGCCTCGGCGGCGTCGTTGCCCGAGTCAAGCAGCATCCCCTCCACCAGCTCCCGGGTCGTGAGCTGTTCGCCAGCCCCGAGTCCCATCCGGGTCGGCGGCATCTGCGCGGCCGCCGGGGTGACGGTGATCGACTGGTCCAGGGGTGCGACGTCGGCCGCCACCATGGCGGTCATCAGCTTGGTCAGGGAAGCCTCGGGGTAGCGGGTGGAGGCGTTCTGCCAGTACAGGATCTGGCCGCTGGAGACGTCGACCACGATCGCCGCCCGGCCGTCGATCGCCGGGGGCTGGGCGATGGGATGCGACCTCAGCCAGGAGCCGCTGAAGCCCAGCACCTTGATCGCGGGCAGCGGTCGGACCGACGCGCTCGGCGAGGGCCTCACCGAGGGGGCTGCGCCGCCGCCCGCCGAGGGATGCGTCGTCGGATGCGCGGCCGCTGCCAGCGGCCTGGCGCTGGGCGCCGCCGCGACGGCTCTGGCCTTGATCGGGGCCGGCGCCAGGCTCACCAACCGGAGCCCGACCGCCAGCAGCGCGATCA
>VBIC01000051.1:21303-24129 GCA_005881425.1 Chloroflexota bacterium
TGGCCCTCCCCCCGCATGAGGGGGAGGGCACGGAATTGGCGCTTCTAGCGCCCGGTCAGCGGGATGCGATCGGGACCTTCTCCAGGATCTTGAGCGATTCCCGGTTGAAGGCCGGGATGTCGTCCGGCTTGCGCGCGGTCACCAGGTTGCCGTCGACGGCGACCTCCTGGTCGACCACTTTGGCGCCGACCTGGCGCAGGTCGTCCTGGATCGTCGGCCAGGCCGTAAGGGTGCGTCCCTTCACCACCCGGGCCGTGATCAGCAGCTGTGGCCCGTGGCAGATGGCGAACACCGGCTTGTCCGAGTCGAAGAACGACTTCGTGAACGACACGACCTTCGAGTTCAGGCGCAGGTGGTCCGGCGAGTAGCCGCCCGGGATGAACAGGGCGTCGTAATCGTCCGGCCGCACCTCGTCGATGCTCTTCTCGGCAGAGGCCGTCACCGAACCGCGGTAGCCCTTGAGCTCCTTGCCGCGCTCGAGGCCGATCACCGTCACCTGGTGTCCCGCCTGGCGGAACGCCTCCGCCGGCTTCTTGAACTCGCTGTCTTCGAACATGCTGTCGAGGAGACAGGCAATCTTCAAGCGTTACACCTCCTAGTTCGGATTTTCTGATATCGACCGACGGCCCAGCCTAACGGGCGCTGGTGGCCGCCGTCAAGCGGGGGCTCAGGCGTGCCGCCGGGCCCGCCCGGCGCCCGGGCTGCGACCCCTACGCTACGATCGTCCTGATGACCCGCACCGTGTCGACGATCGACCTGGCACAGGCTCGTCGAATCGTCGATCGGGGTCTCGAGCTGGCGGGCGCGGACAAGGGAAAGCCGGTGGTGATCGCTGTCTCCGACCATGGGGGCGACCTGGTGGCCTTCGCCCGCATGGACGGGGCTCCGCTGCGCTCGGTGCGGATCGCGATCAACAAGGCTTACACCGCGGCTCGGGCCCTGGCCACGACCCAGGAGCTGGCCGCCCGGCTGCGCGAGGCAGGTCGCGACGTCCAGGTCTACGGCGACCCGGCCTTCACCCTCTTCCCGGGCGGCGCCCCGGTCAGGTCGGGCGCCGAGACGGTGATCGGGGCGGTGGGGATCAGCGGACGCTCGGCAGAGGACGACCAGTCCCTTGCCGACCGGATCGCGACGGCCTGAGGTGAGAGCCGGGCCGCGATCGACCGGCTCGGCCCGCAGGCGCCGGAGCGCACTCGCTGCCCGCCTGGATCTGCTCGAAAAGGTGGCGCCCGCCATCGTGCAGAGCCTGGACGGCGACCAGATCGTCAGCACGGTAGCCGAGCAGACGCTCCGGGTCATCGACTACGACCACTTCCGCCTCTACCGTTACGATCGGGACGCCGATTGCCTGCGGTTGATGAAATCGGTGGCGCGCGCCGACCCCTATAGCCGCCGCGACTGGGAGCGCGCGGGCGTGCAGATACGCCTTGGGGAGGGCATCGCCGGGCTTGCGGCAAAGGAGCGCCAGACGATCCTGGTCGCGGACGCCACCCGTGACCCGCGCGTCCTCTATCTTCCCGGCAGCGAGCGCCTGACCGAGGCCCTCCTGGCCGTGCCCATGGTCGCCGGCGATCGGCTGGTCGGGGTCCTGGCACTGGCCCGGCGCAAGGCCGCCAGCCTCAATCCCAACGACGCCCGGCTGATGGAGGCGATCGCGGCCCAGACGGCGCTCGCCCTGGTCAACGCCGACCGCTATGCCCAGGCGGAGCAGGTGATGCGCGACGAGCGCGAGCGAGCCTCCATCCTGGCCGACCTGGAGCGCAACCGGCGGGAGTTCATGCAGATCGCGTCTCACGAGCTGCGCACGCCGCTCACGGTGATCCGCGGCTACGCCTCGCTGCTGGACGAGGGCTCGCTCGGGACCCTGCCGGAGCAGGCGAGGAAGGCGGTCCGCATGATCATCGACAAGTCGGAAGAGATGCGAGCCCAGGTGGAGCGGGTGCTCTTCCTGGCCCGGCTGGAAGAGGGACGGCCCGTCTACCAGATGCGCCCGGTCGACCTGGCTCGCGTGGTGGAGGACGCTGTCGTCCGCCTGCGTCCACTGCTCGACCTGACTCGCGGCAGCGTGAGCACGACCGGCGCCCACCCGGGCCGGCTCTGGGTGATCGGCGACTCCGACCGCCTGGCGCTGGCCATCGACAACCTGCTCCAGAACGCCACCCGCTTCACCCTCGACCCGCCCCGGATCGAGATCGAGGTCCGCTCGGCGCAGGGCCAGGCCGAGCTCCGGATCCGGGACCACGGCATCGGCATCCCGGCGGAGGCGAAAGGGCGGCTCTTCGACAAGTTCTACCGGGTGGAGGACCGCCGGCTGCGCAACGTGAGCGGGACCGGGATCGGACTCTACCTGGTGCGCCAGGTGGTACTGGACCACGGGGGCGCGATCGAGGTCGACGGCGACGCCCGTCCGGGGACGGCGGTCCGGATCCTGCTCCCCGTGGCGCCGGTGGAAAGCGAGGCGCCGGCGGCCGTGGAGGCCGCTCAGCGCTAGGTAGAGGCCGAGCAAGGAACCGACTGCGGCGGGGTTGCCTCTCGTATGGCGCTGAACCAGCCGGCCCTGCCCGAGCAGTCTGAAGCCGAGATCCGCATCCCGGCCGAGTGGCTGATGCCGGGCCTGGACCTGGAGGCGGTGCGCGAGGCGCAGCGTTCCGATTCCCGGGCCACCCTGACCGGCGACTTCCTGACCATCAGTGGAGTCGAGCTGACGGTAGAACGGCGCTGGCTCCGGGAAGCCTTCTGGCGGCAGGCACGCCAGGCGGTCCAGCACGGCTACGTCTACCGGAGCTCGGCGGTCGCCATGACGGTGCGCGCCGACCGGCGCGAACG
>VBIC01000152.1:0-401 GCA_005881425.1 Chloroflexota bacterium
GGTGGTGAAGCTGACGCCGGGTCCTTACGGGCTGACCGAGACCGTCTTCGCCGGCCTCCAGTACGGCGCATACGGGACGGCCTGCTCCGGCGATGGGGGACCGGCGAGTCAGGCCACTTTCTCCTCACCGCAGGTGATCGGCTTCGACTCCTCCGGCAACCTGTACGTCTTCGACCCCAGCGCCGGAAACAGCGTGCGCGAGATCACGACCGGCGGCCTCGTGCGCACGGTGGCCAGGGACTCAGGCCCAAGCCCATCCTGCGGCAGCGGTCCGGCGGCGTTCGCGGTGATCAACGGCCTGCAGCGCGCAACCGTCAACCAGTCGGGCGACGTCTTCCTGATCAGCTACTGCGCCCTGGATCGCTACACGGACGGAGTGGTGGCCACGGTCGACATGGCCA
>VBIC01000152.1:453-3733 GCA_005881425.1 Chloroflexota bacterium
ACGCCTCAGGCTACATCTACCTGGGCGACGTCCAGAAGGTCTGGCGGATGCAGCCCTATGCTCCTCCGTCCGCGCCGCTGTCGGTGCAGGCGACAGGAGGGGTCGGGCAGGCGACCGTCTCCTGGCAGGCGCCCTCCTCGGACGGCGGGAGCGGGATCGGCGGCTACGCCGTGACTCCAATCCAGGACGGCGTGCCGCTGGCGCCGGTGCCGACGGCGGGCGCGGGCACCAGCACGGTGATCACCAACCTGACGGGCCACTCCTACACCTTCACCGTGCGGGCGGTGACCGGGGGCGGCGCCGGCCCGCCGTCGCAGCCGTCCAACGTCGTGATGGTGAAGTCGGTCCCCCGCGCGCCTGCCGGCGTGACGGCTAAAGGCGGCGACGCGCAAGCGCTTGTCAGTTGGACCGCGCCCGCCGACGACGGCGGGCTTCCAATCACGGGCTACGACGTCGCTGTAACCGGCAACGGCGTCCCCTGGACCGTTCACGTCTACGGTTCGATGAGCACCGTGGTCCGCGGCCTGACCAACTTCAGCCTCTACACCTTCAACGTCTCCGCCGTCAACGCGGCGGGCGTTGGGCCGCCGGCCGCTTCGAACCAGGTCATGCCGCAGCTGACTGTGGTGGGCGGGAACTACCGCAGGGTCCCGGTCGCGTCGCGGATTCTGGACACGCGGCTCAGCGGGAACCGGATGGGGCCCGGGACCACGCTCAACCTCCCCGTCCTCGGCCGGGGAGGGATACCCGGCGCCGGAGTCTCGGCGGTGGTCCTCAACGTGACCGCCACCGGAGGCACCCGCGACGGCTACCTGAGCATCTACCCGAGCTTCGGGGTGCAGTCCACGGCATCGACCCTCAACTGGCGCACCGGGCAGACCGTGGCCAACCTGACGGTGGTCCAGGTCTCCAGGAGCGGCAGCGTGACGATCTTCAACGCCGCGGGCTGGGTCGACACGGTGGTCGACATCGACGGCTACTTCGGAACGCCCCTCAACTCGACCTCCGACGACGGTCTCTTCCAGGCCGAGATACTGCCCCAGCGCCTGCTCGACACACGCAGCACCCCGAGCGCGTGGTCACCGGACGCGCACCTGCTCAAGGTTCAGATACCGACCTCGATCTACGGCGGGACCACGATCGCGGCGGTGCTCAACCTGGCCGCCACCGGAGCCAGTGCACCGACCTACCTGACGGCCTGGCCGGACGGCGAGACCATGCCGGGGACGTCGAACCTCAACCTGGCCCCCGGACGGACGGTGGCCAACCGGGGCATCGTGCCGGTGGGGCAGGACGGCATGGTCGACGTCTATACCGCCGCCGGCCGGGTAGACGTGATTGCGGACCTGAACGGCTGGTTCGTCAAGGGCTCGGGCGCCGGCACCCGCTATACGGCGATCTTCCCCCGGCGGATCTTCGACAGCCGCACTGACGGAGGGCAGCTCACCCCCGACGTGGTCCTGGCCGTCCCGGTGCCTCCGCCGGCCACGGCGATCGTCCTCAACGTGACCGTCACGAATCCGAGCGCCCCCAGCTACCTTACGGTCTTCCCCGACCCCGGGCCGGGGACGTCGCCGCCTGTCGAGACCTCCGACATCAACTACACGGCGGGGCAGACAGTCGCCAACCTGGTGGTGGTGGGGGTCGGTTACAGCGGCTTGGTCGATCTCTACAACGTGGTCGGGTCGGCAGACGTCGTGATCGACGTAGTCGGCTATTTCGGTCCGGTCTACATGGGCGTGCCCGCGACGCCGCCACCGCCGACCTACCGACCGCGCAGGTAGCGACATCGACGTGTAGCATGTCCGTTCTATGCGCTTTCCCGGGTGGTCGCTCCGCGCCCTCTTACTTCTGGCCACAGCTGTATCGGCGCTAGCCGGAAGCCTGACGCCCGCCCTGGCGGCGATGAGCTTCACGACCCAGGCCGGCTGGCGGCAGCTGCCGGTGCCCCAGTACTTCCAGATCCACGGCCTCGACTGCGAGGCCGCCGCGCTCCAGATGGCGCTCGCCGAGCAGGGGATCGCCGTCTCGCAGAACACGCTCCTGAGCCAGATCGGGATCGATCGGCGGGCGCCCTACTGGGACGCCTCGGGCGCCATGCACTGGGGCGACCCCTACGCCAACTTCGTCGGCAACCCCGACGGCGCCGAGCGCCTTCTGACCGGCTACGGCGTCTACTACCCGCCCATCGCCCGGGTGGCGGCGATGGACGGGGCGACCGTTGTCCGCTCGGGCGAGGGCATCGCGCCCGCCACCCTGTACCAGGACGTCCTCGCCGGCCACCCGGCGATCGCCTGGGTGTCCTTCGACTGGAAGTTCCACCAGGTGACGCACTACGTCGCCTTCGACGGGCGGACGGTGCAGTTCGGCAACCCTTACGAGCACAGCGTGGTGATCTCCGGGGTGAGCACCGACTTCCTGCTGATCAACAACCCCTGGTTCGGACTCCAGTGGATCAGCAAGGCAACCTTCGAGCCCTCCTACGCGACCTTCAACGACATGGCGGTGGTGCTGGGCGGTTCGCCCAGCGCCCCCGGGCCACCGAGCGCGTCGAGCACCTACCCCAATCCGACGCCGGCTCCGCAGGACACCTACCACCCGCTGACGCCCGCCCGGATCGCCGACACCCGGGACGGTACGGGCGGCGTCCCGCGGGCTCCTGTCTCCGGCGGCTCCCACGTCGACATCCCGGTGCTGGGCCGGGGTGGCCTGCCGGCCGCGGGCGTCGACGCCGTGGTGGTCAACCTCACCGCGACCGACACCACGACCGACGGCTTCTTCACTCTCTACCCCTCAGGCCAGAGCCCGCCGCCCACCTCCAGCGTCAACTGGGCGCCGGGCCAGACCCGGGCCAACCTGGCGACAGTCGCCGTGGGCCAGAACGGGATGGTCGCGGCCTTCAGCGCCAAGGGCCTAAGCGACCTGGTGCTAGACGTCGAGGGCTGGTACGGTCCCGGGGTGGCGGGGGCTCACGACGGCCTCTTCGCCGGCCCGGCTGCTGGATACCCGGGTCACGGGCGGGCCGGTCGGGGCGGGCCAGGTCAGGACCGTGCCCGTTGCAGGGCACGGTGGGGTCCCGCAGACAGGAGTCGCGGCGGTGATCGTGAACCTGACCGCGACCGGGCCGACCGCCTCCGGGTACGTCACAGCTTTCGGGGCGGGCGAGGCCAGGCCGGCGACGTCGACCGTCAACTTCGCCGCCCGGCAGACCACCGGAAACCGCGCCATCGTGCCCGTCGGCGCAGGAGGCTCGATCGCGCTCTTCAACGCCGCCGGTAGC
>VBIC01000152.1:3824-4495 GCA_005881425.1 Chloroflexota bacterium
CTGGGCGCCATCCCACCCGGGGCAACAGGCACCCTGCAGTTCTCCGACACGGCAGCCATCGGCGTCACGGCGCTGTTGATCAACGTCACGATCGCGTCGGCGACTGACTCCACCTATCTGACGGTGTGGCCCGGCGGCACGCGTCCCCAGACCGCCGACCTGAATGCCGCCCGGGGCCAGACCGTCGGCAACCTGGTATTCGCCGGCCTCAGCGGCGGCGGGACGGCAGCGTTCTACAACGCGCTGGGAACGCCCCAGCTGGTCCTGGACCTGGCCGGTTACTTCGGCCCGGTCGTTCCCGCAGCATAAAGAAAGAGGGCGCCCAGCAGGGCGCCCTCTCTCATCCGATTCCCCTACTGGAGGTAGGCGGTGATGTCCATGATCACGTGCGTCGAGATGCCGTTGTTGCTGACGTAGATCGAGACCTTACCCGCGTTGGCGCCGGTACCCAGACCGACTGTGAAGCCGTTGCCCCAGCCGCTGCCGGCGAACCCGGCGCCGAAGTTGAGGCTCGAGGTCCCGGGATTGGTGACGCCAGCGGGGAAGATGGTCAGGTACCCGGCTCCGGTGTAGCCGGCCGCCGTCACGTTGCCTACGATCCCGATGGCGTCGGAAGGGATGCCGTTGCTCCCGGCGACGGTGATGGTGGTGGTGCTTCCCGCCGAAAGCGG
>VBIC01000152.1:4581-5033 GCA_005881425.1 Chloroflexota bacterium
GAGATCCAGACCTCGGCGCTCGCGCCCCGGACGACCTCGCCGAAGCCGCTCGTTACCGAGAAGGGGGGCTTGCCCGCCCCGGTGTCGGAGCGCAGCACCTGGCTGAGGCGGCCCGAGCCGGTCGGGGCCTTGGCGCCGGTCGGTTGGGCGCCGCCCAGCTGGATGTCGGGACCGGTACTCGACCCGAAGATGCCCGCCTGACCGGTGCTGGAGACGGCCAGGATGCCCGTACCAGTGCCAAGACCGATGGCCTCCAGGCCCCGAGAGGTTCCGCTGGTCAGGTTGCCGCCGTTGGTCGCGTCCGCCTTGAAGGCATAGTCGGCCGCCCCGGTCAGGCTCAGGCTGGTGTCGGAGCTGGCGTCGTTGGCCTGTCCCAGGATCAGGTTGCCGCCGTTGGCCGCTGCCGCGGGCAGCGCGGTCAGCAGCGAAGCGCCCGCGGCGCCGGCCAGGCC
>VBIC01000152.1:5082-7077 GCA_005881425.1 Chloroflexota bacterium
GCTCCTGCTGCTCCTCCACCAGCGCCCGCAGGCGGGCGATCTCCTCGTCGATCCCAACTCCAATACTCATGCGTTCTCCTCCCTACTGATGTTGGCCGTTACTGCGACGGCAGGCGGGGCGACTGGGCGGGCGCGTCAGCGCGCGTGATGCCGAGCTTGCGGGCCTCCGCCAGCAGGTCCAGCTTGGGTGACTGAGCCGCCTGTGGCATCCGGGTCAGGCCGGCCTTGCGGGCCATCGCCGCCACATCGAGGCGGGGCGACTGGCTCGGCGGTGCCGGGACTCGGGCCCCCGACGGGGTATCGGACATGGGCATTCCTCCTTGCAAAGTGCATCAACCCTGGTAGGCCGTCGTGCGCCTAGGCACTCGGCACTACGGCCTAGGCATCGAGGGATGATGATAGCCGCTGCCTGGACCCCGAATCAAGACAGGCGGAAGCGGAGGCGGTGAATGTTTGCCCGAAAGGGCAACGGCTGCCGCACTAGGGTCGCGGCTGGCGCCCGCTTCCCAGGGCGGCGATCCTGCGCGAGCCGCCCGGAAGCACCCGCCGGTAGTCGCCGATGATCGCCTCCATCTCGTCACGGTCGAAGCCGTACATCAGCAGGTCCCAGAAGTGCCCGCCGACGTAGGCATGGCGGCGCATGCGGACGTCGGGCGGCCGGTGGCGCCGGCCGAGGATGCGGATCATCTCCCGGTTGAAGCTGAGCACCTCCAGGTGCAGGATCTCGGCCCCGCGCTCGAAGAGGGACGGGACGTACAGCGCGGTAGCCTCCATGCCATAGCCGGGCCGGCTCAGCTCAGGGTCGGCGAAGACGATCAGGACGGCGACGCCCGGATAGCCGATCATCTCGTCGCTCTCCACTGTTCCGACCGCGGACCCCGACCGGTTGTCGCGGATGAGCATCAGCGGGCCGTACCTGCCGGTGGCGGTCCGGGCCGGACGCAGACCGCCCATCTGGGGGAGGAGGGCGCGGCGCGCATCGAGCGCGTCGACCTCCCGCGAGTTGGCGCTGGAGAAGGCCTCGAGCGTGACCCAGGTGCCGCGGAGGCTCGGGAACGGATCGACGCCGCTGGCGGCGCTCATCCCGGGGCTAGAGCTTAAGCCGCGGGTCTTTCAACGCCCACCAGCTGTCGAAGTCAGCGCGGAGGAGACCGAGGACGATCACGTCGTGCCGCTCGCCGCCGATCGCCTGGTGCTTGCGCATCACTCCTTCACGCTGAAAGCCGACCGACTCGTAGAGCTGACCGTAAGGTCCCGTTTCGTCGACCAGCGGGAACTGGACGTAGACCCGCTCCAGCGGAAAGTTCCAGAAGAGATGGCGGGTGATGAGCGCCAGCGGGATGGTGGCCGCGGCGGGATCGGTGAACATCGCGAGGAGGAAGGTGTTCAGGCTGACCAGGTTGGTCAGGCCCGTGGCTGCCGCCCCGATGGGGACGCCGTTCGACCGCGCCACCACCAGGACGGACCAGGGCTGTTTCTCCAGCCGCTGCAGGAAGGCCAGCGACTCCTCGGAACTGGCGGGCAGGTCGACCAGCAGCCGGTTGGCACCGGTCCGGTGCAGATCCAGGACGAAAGGCAGGTCCGCCGTGACCATTCGCTGCAGCGAATAGCCGTCCAGCTCGAGAAGGGGAGGCGCGGGCGCGAGCGTCACCGGCGGATGCTACACGATCCCCTTCAGGGACTACCCGGAGGAGCCACCAGGAAGTCGTGGGCCATCCAGCCCTTCCCGGCCAGGTGCCACCAGATCGATCGGTCACTGTAGACCGGCGCGCTGTCGACGTCGACGGTTGTCCCGTTGGCGAGGCAGGCGACGACGCGAGCGCTCTTGTAGGGTTCTTCCCGGACGTTGGCGCAGCCCGATACGTAGACGTGGTCCTGCGCGCCGGGCACGTAACCCGGCGCCTGGGCGCATTGCGCGTTGACGTACTGCCGGGAGCCGCCGTCCTGGTAGAGGAAGATCCAGCAGCCGGCGCCGCCGCAGCCGTCGGGACAGCC
>VBIC01000152.1:7220-11672 GCA_005881425.1 Chloroflexota bacterium
GAGGGGGCGTGAAGGAGGGTGACGGGGCCGTCGACGACGAGCTGGAGGGTGAGGGCGAGCCCTGCCCCGAGGACTGGGCGGAGGCGCAGGCGGCCAGCGATATCGCGGCGATCAGGACCAGCGACCGCGCTCGGGGCATATCTCGACCATACGGCTCAGCGTGCGATAAGGGGTAGGGTTCTCTCGAAGGCATGGTCGAAGAGGTCGTCCCAATCGAAGGCCGCGCCCAGCCTGGCCGCGGCCTCCCGGGCCCGGCCCAGCCGCTCGGGGTCGTTCAAATAGGCGATGACAGCGGCCGCGATCTCCTCCTTTCGATACGCGACCACCACGCCGGCCCCCGCCTCCTCGACGGAGCGGGCCTCCATGGGCACGCCGGTCAGGACCACCGCCAGGCCGCAGGCGAGGTAGTTCTTGATCTTGCCGGGCAGACCCTGGAACCGGGACAGGCTCTGCGGATCGGGGGCGTAGGGCGCGACCCCGAGCGCGCACCGACGCCCCGGCCGCGGGCCAGCGCCTTCAGGGTCGCGGCGTAGGGACCGTCGCCGATGACCAGGAGGCTGGCGTCGGCCACCGCACGGCGGATCAGGGGCAGGGCCTCGATCACCAGCTGGACACCCTGGCGCTCGACCAGATGGCCGAGGAAAGCGATCCGGTGGGGGTCGATCGCCGCCAGGGGATAGCGCCGGATACGCCGGTAGCTGGCCCCGACGGGGACGACCAGCTGCGGGGTGCGGGAGGCGCCGCCGTCGCGCGCGCGGCGTGCCTGTTCCAGGCCGGCCGAGGTGTTCCAGACGGCGTCGACGTGCTCTACGGCGTAGCGGTCGACGGCGTGATAGAGGCGGTTCAGCAGCGGGTTGGCGAAACGCTTCGGGACGAAGTCGATGCTGTAGAGGATCACGGCCTTAACCCGCCGTCGCCGCCGCAGCCAGAGTCCGGCCAGCGCCAGCAGGTTGTCGCCGGCGATGAAGAGGCGTCCACGGTCGCCCGCCCCGGCCCAGCGGACGGTGCGCCAGAGGTCGCCTGCAAAACGCAAGGGACCGGGCAGGGGCCGCCGCTCGCCCTGCGCGATGGGCGTTCCGGCCTGGAAGCGCCGGAAGTAGGCGCGGGCCGGCCGGCCATAGAGAGGGTGGGCGATGAAGAGGTAGCGCGAGACTCGCGGGCGGAGATATTCGTCGAGGGCGATGGCCGGCCCGACCGCCCAGTAGTGGGTGGCCAGGACGACGTCGGGCGGGGCTTGCGGCTTAGCGGTCGCGCTCGGTGGTGGCAAGGGCCGCCTGGGCGGCGGCCAGGCGCGCCACCGGCACCCGGTAGGGCGAGCAGCTGACGTAGTCCAGGCCCAGCTCGTGGCAGAAGGCGATCGAGGCCGGGTCTCCGCCGTGCTCTCCGCAAATGCCGACCTCCAGGCCGGCGCGCGCCCCGCGCCCTTCCTCGACCGCGATCCGCATCAGCCGGCCGACGCCGGTAGTGTCGAGCGAGGCGAAGGGGTTGACCGGCAGGATCTTCTCCTCGACGTAGCGCAGGAGGAACTTGCCTTCGGCGTCGTCGCGGGAGAAGCCGAAGGTTGTCTGAGTCAGGTCGTTGGTCCCGAAGGAGAAGAACTCGGCGTAGCGGGCGATCTCGGCCGCGGTCAGCGCGGCCCGCGGGATCTCGATCATGGTGCCGAACTTGTAGGGGACCGACGTCTTCTGCTCCTCGACCACCTGCCTGGCCGTGGCCTCCAGCGTCTCGCGGGTGACCCGCAGCTCGTTGACGTGCCCGACCAGCGGGATCATGATCTCGGGCCGGACGTCGACGCCCTTCTTCTTCAAGGCGATGGCGGCTTCGAGGATCGCCCGCACCTGCATCTGGATGATCTCCGGGAAGAGCAGGCCGAGCCTGATGCCGCGCAGGCCGAGCATGGGGTTCTGCTCGCGCATGCCCTCGATGGCGCGCAGCAGGCTCTCCTCCTGCTCCAGCTTGGCCTTGGGAGAGCGCTTCATCTTCAGGATCGTCACCTTGACCAGCTGGTCGTCGTAGCTGGGCAGGAACTCGTGGAGCGGCGGGTCGATCAGCCGGATGATGACCGGAAGCCCGTGCATCTCCTTGAGGATGCCGGTGAAGTCGGAGCGCTGGAAGGGGAGCAGTTTGGCCAGCCATCTCTGGCGTTCCTTGCTGTCCTCGGCCAGGATCATCTTCTGCACGAAGGGCAGGCGCTCCTGCTCCATGAACATGTGCTCGGTGCGGCAGAGCCCGATGCCCTGGGCTCCGAAGCCGCGCGCCACCTTGGCGTCGCGCGGGTAGTCGGCATTGGCCCAGACGCCCAGGCGCCGTTTGCCGTCGGCCCAGGAGAGGAGCTGGTTTAGTCAGGTCCTTGTTGATGGCCGGCTCGATCATCGGGACAGAGCCCAGGATGACTTCGCCGGTGGACCCGTTGATGGTGATCAGATCGCCCTCTTTAACGGTCTTGCCGTCGACGGAGAACAGCCTCCTGGCCAGGTCGACTTTGATCATCTCCGCCCCGGCCACGCAGGGTTTGCCCATCCCGCGGGCTACCACCGCCGCGTGGCTCGTCTTGCCGCCGCGCGCGGTCAGCACGCCCCTGGCCATGATCAGGCCGTGGACGTCGTCGGGGTTGGTCTCGATCCGGACCAGGATGACGGACTCGCCCTTTTTGCCCAGCGCCTCGGCGCGGTCGGCGTCGAAGACCGCCTTGCCGCTGGCCGCGCCGGGGGAGGCGTCGAGCCCTTTCGCGATCACGTTGACCTTGGCCTTGGGATCGATGCGCCGGTGCAGCAGCTGGTCGACGTGCCCGGGCTCGACCCGCTGCAGGGCCTCCTCCTGTGTGATCAGCTCTTCCGCCACCATGTCGACCGCGATCTTCACCGCGGCTTGGGCGGTACGCTTGCCCGAGCGGGTCTGCAGCATCCAGAGCTTGCGCTTCTCGATCGTGAACTCGAGGTCCTGGACGTCGCGGTAATGGCGTTCCAGCTGGGCCGCGGTGCGCTCGAACTGGTCGTAGACCTCGGGCAGCTGCCGCTTCAGGGTCGAGATCGGCTTGGGGGTGCGGATGCCGGCGACCACGTCCTCGCCCTGAGCGTTGAGCAGGTACTCGCCGTAGAGGACCTTTTGGCCGTTGTTCGGGTCGCGGGTGAAGGCCACACCGGTGCCTGAATCGTTGCCCATGTTGCCGAAGACCATGGTCTGGACGTTGACCGCCGTGCCCAGGTCGTGGGGAATCTTGTTGAAGTTGCGGTAGTCGATGGCCCGCTTGTTCATCCAGGAGGAGAAGACTGCCTCGATGGCGGCGCGGAGCTGCTGCTGGGGGTCGTCGGGGAAGGCCTTTCCGCTCTCCTTTACGACGATGGCCTTGAACTCCTGCAGCAGCTTCTCCAGGTGCTCGGGGGCGAGCTCGGGATCGGTCTTGACCCTGGACTTCTCCTTGGCGTGCTCCAGGCGGGACTCGAACTTCTGGGCCTCGATGCCGAGCACGATCTTGCCGAACATCTGGATGAACCGGCGGTAGGCGTCCAGGGCGAAGCGCCGATCACCCGTCAGCCTGGCCAGCCCCTCCAGAGTCTGCGGGTTGAGGCCCAGGTTGAGGACGGTGTCCATCATCCCGGGCATCGAGAACTTGGCGCCGGAACGAACCGAGACCAGGAGCGGGTTGCCGGAGTCGCCCAGCCGCTTGCCGGCCTTCTCCTCCACCTTGTGGAGGGCCTCCATCGCCTGCTCCCAGAGGCCGTCAGGGAAGCGCTTGTTCGAGGCGTAGTAGGCATTGCAGGCCTCTGTCGTGATGGTGAAGCCTGGCGGCACCGGCAGGCCGGCCCGGGTCATCTCGGCCACGCCGGCGCCCTTTCCGCCCAGGAGGTCGCGCATGTCCCGGTTGCCTTCCTCGAAGAGGTACACCCATTTCTTCCCCGTCCTGGCGCGGGCGGGAGCTTTCGTCTGGGTGGTGATGGCCATCAGCGGATCCTCCTGAGCGATGGTGCGACCACGACAGGATAGCAAGGGGAGGTGCCCGGGCCGATTCCGGCAACCGTGGACGGACCGTTACTGGAAAACCGAGACACGGGCCAGCGAACGAGCTAGAGTAGGCTCAGACGGAGCCGCAGCTCCATCGACAGCCCAAAGGGGCTCCCCTTTTCGAGAGGGCGAAGCGTCGGCGCATTGACCCTCAGCGCCAGGTCCTTTGTTCGATCGGCGAAGCCTGCGCATTTTTGGAAAAGGAGGTAGACGACGATGGCAACAGTGCCGACGATCGACATGCAGATGCCGGCAGCCGACTGCGGAGGTCCGGAGCAGCGCCTGTACTACCTCGTCCTCGCCTCCGCGGTCGCGATGTCACGCGCCGCGTTCGCCGCCCGTTTCCGCGAGCTCACGGGCGAGCCGCCGATGCGCTACCTGACGCGGTACCGCCTTTTCACGGCGGCGCTCGTTCGTCGACGGGCAGGACGTCTGCTTCATCTACAACAT
>VBIC01000153.1 GCA_005881425.1 Chloroflexota bacterium
AGGTCTTCCCCGCTTTCGCCAGGCGCACCGGGACTCCAGGAGTCTTGATCGTGAAGTTGAATCGGTGGCCGGGGTTGGCGAAGGCCCACTCGGCGTCGGCGCCGATGGCGAAGCAGTGATTGGGAAAGGAGTTTCCGGCGTAGTCCGAGAAGTAGTTGTCACAGACGGAGAAGCTCCTCATCAGGAGGTTGAGGTTGGGAAGCTGGGCGGCGGCGAAGCGCTGGCGCCGCGCTCCCGCCGGCGCCGGATCGTTGCGCTTCATCCAGTGGGCGTGGTCGTGCGGAGGGTCCGGGATCACCACGTCCGGAGCCTGGGACAGGGCGAGATTGCCCTTGACGTTCGGGATCTCGCTGGCGATGTTGTCGGTGGTGTGATTCTCCATGAAGAAGATCACGACCTTGGAAACTGGTGCCCCGGCCGGAAATGCGCCCGCGCGCGGCGCGGACTTCCGCTTACCCATTCGCCGCCCCTCCTGCCTTCCTGCCTGTGCGAGAGGTCTAAACCTAGCACCGGGCCTGCGACGTGTCAACCCGAGCCCGGCCGGGGAGGACGAGGAGGGCGGCCGCGAGGCCGCCCTCTTCAAGCGAACGCTACTGCGCTGTGTCCGTGCTCGACGAGTCGGTGGCGTTCGAGGTCGAGCTGTCCTGATCGGTGGCGGCCGTCGCGGAGCCGGTCGTGCTCACGCCGCCGGCGACGGTATAGATCGCTTCGTCAAACGTCGTCCCGCTGGGAGGATTGGCGACCGCGAAAGCCGGGTAGGCCACGCCCCCCGAGAACGAGGTCGATATGTAGTCGCCGACCATGCGCCCCTGCGTCGTGTTGGGCAGCCATGAAAGCGACATCGGTCCTGCGAGCTGCGCCGTCCGGGACCAGCTCGCGCCTCCGTCCGCCGAGGCCGTGTAGCCGACCTGCAGCGCGCATGTGGCCGACGTGCAGTTGGCCACTGGGTAGTAGTAGAAAGCGGCCACCAGGTGGGCGCCGCTTCCGGAGGTGCTCCGATCGACGCCGAGACCGGGAATGAAGTGGTCCACTCCGCTCCCGATCGGATCAGCGGGAATGCGCGTGGGATGCGTCCAGTTCAGCCCGTCGGGTGAGCTGGTGAGCAGGAGATCGCTCGACGAGCAGCTCTTTTCGAACCGGCAGTCCGACCAGGTCACGTAGACGGTGCCGGCGGCATCGATCTCGGCCGACGGCAGCGGGATGCCGGCCCGGATGCCACCCGCCGGATGGCGGAAGAAGATGGGGGCGATCGTGCGCCCGAACACCCAGCTGGCGCCGCCGTCGCTCGAGCTGAAGACTTTCAGCAGGAACTTCACGGCGGAGAAGCCGACGAATGGGACGACCACGTTGCCGTTGGGCTGGACGATAGGCTGTCCGCCGATGCCGTGCACGCCGTTGCTGACGGCCAGGCTCGGTCCCCAGGTCTGGCCGCCGTCCGTCGAGGTGCTCATCAGCTCCAGGTCTCCCTGGGTGAAGTCGTCGAACTCCGTGTAGCAGTTGCCGTAGAAGGGACTGGTGGGCGTCGTGTCGCACACCGACCAGTTCTTGTCGTTGAAGTGGTGGTCGTTGTTGATGAACACCGGATTCGACCAGTGGATGCCGTCCTTCGACGTGCTGTCCGCTACGTCGACGACGCTCAGGCTGCTGCCGTTCGGCGCGAGACCAAGGTAGGAGATCACCCAGTTCCCGTGCTTCGGGTCGAACGCGACGGCAGGGTCGCTGGCCCGTGACCAGATCCCCGCCGGGCTGGCGAAGACCGTCGTCTTGGGCAGGAAGCCGTTGGTCCAGCTCGCTCCACCGTCGGTGGAGGTCGCGAATCCGATGTTCGAGGCGCCACCGTCGAAGAACCGGCCGACCTGGAATGCGGAGACGATGGTCGAGCCGAATGACAGGGTGTCCGGCTCGACCTCGGTCTGGTGCTGGCTGGTGCTGTTGGTATAGGGGTCCGTGCTGAGCCGGACCAGGGTTGCCGCGTAGACTCCGGCGCTGGACGAGAGGGCGAACCAGGCGGCGAACGCCGACGCGACGGTGGTCCGGAGCGGCCACCGGTGTCGCTTCAGGTAAGTCATAGCCTTCCTCCAATACGAGACGCTTCCTGATCCTGGGATGCGCGGTCGAACGGCTGGAAGTTGTTCTCCGGCGACCACCCCCTCGCTGGCGCGGCCCGCTGACAGGCCTGCTCTGTGGTGCCCCCCGGACATTATGGGCTGCCAGCTTCCGCAAGACAAGTTGCCAACGTAGGATGATATGGCAGTGGACCTCAGCGGGCGGGTCTCCCATCACTACCTTCATCACTTCCAGGACCCACGCCGCGAGCGGATGTTCATCTCTTCCATCGGCTTCTTCGGCGGTTTCGTGGCGGCCCGCGCCGTCACCCATCTGATCCGTTCGCAGCGCGGTCCGTTCAAGAACCTCTCGCTCGGCGGCCGCCACCTGCATCACCTGGTGTTCGGGATCGCCGGGTTGTTGGGCACCGGCTACCTATGGCTCACAGGCGTGGGCACGCCGCAGAGCCGGCGGGCGACGTCGCGGACCACCGCCGCGCTCTACGGCCTGGCGTCGGCCTTGACCCTGGACGAGTTCGCCCTCTGGCTCAACCTGGAGGACGTCTACTGGGCGAGGGAGGGACGGGAGAGCATCGACGCCGTGGTCCTGTTCGGAAGCCTGCTCTCTGTGGGTCTGTGGGGCAGCCCCTTCTTCAAAGCCGTGGTTCGCGACCTGTTGG
>VBIC01000052.1 GCA_005881425.1 Chloroflexota bacterium
TAGGCGGTCAGCCCCTGGCGGCGGTAGTGGGTGATGTGCTCGTCGGCGTAGCCGCCCGGGGCAAGCCGGGCGTAGAGCCGCTCCAGAGCCCGCCAGGTCCAGCGGTCGTAGTCCGGCGTGCCCAGGACCAGGCGGCCGCCGGCGCGCAGCACCCGCGCCAGCTCGTCGAAGGCGCGCGCGTCGGCGGGCACGTGCTCGATCACCTCGGAGCAGACCACGCAGTCGAAGCTGGCATCCCTGAAGGGGAGGGCGAAGATCGAGGCATGGACCAGCGGGTTGCCGTAGCGCCGGTCGAATCGCAGCTTGTGCGCCTGGACGTCGAGGCCGACCATGCTCGGGTTCGATCCCAGGATCCGGCTCGAGCCGCAGCCCACGTCGAGGACCCGCTCGAAGCCGCGCATGAAGCCGGTGATCAGCTTGAAGCGGCGCCGCTGCCAGTAGCGCTGCAGCGGGACCACGCTGTCATAAGCGCGCGCGTCGTAGTCGGCGGCGGCGATCGAGTTGCGCAGGCGCCACATGCGGCCGAAGGTACGCAGGTAGGAAAGGGCGAACTTGCGCAGGTCGGCGTGGCTGCGGCCGCTCAGCCGGGCGCGGTAGTGGAAGGGGATCTCGCGCACCCGGTAGCCCTCGGCCAGCGCCCGGATCAGGATCTCCTCCAGGACGTCGAAGTCGGTGGCGGTCAGATCGAGCCTGGCGATGGCGCGGCGGGCGTAGAGGCGAAAGCCGCTGGAGAGGTCGCGGGCGGGAAGGGAGAGGCCGCGGCGGAAGGCCAGGTTCAGGGTCCGGCTCAGGAGAAGGCGGGTCCATGGCATCTCGGCTCGGCCTCCCAGGACGTAGCGGGAAGCGATGACCACCTCCGCGCTCTCGCGCGCCGACCAGACGTCGCGCAGGAACGTCGGGTCGTGGGACCCGTCCGCATCCAGGGTCAGCACGTACTCACCCTGGGCCGCGCGAAAGCCGGTCCGGAGCGCTCCGCCGTAGCCGGGTCCCTCCTGGAGGATGGTCCGGGCCCCGTGACGCCGGGCGACCTCGAGGGTCGAGTCCTGGGAACCGCCGTCGATCACGATCACCTCCGCCGCCAGGTCGAGCGACCGCAGGGCCGAGAGCAGGTCCGGCAGCATACGCTCCAGGCTGGCCGCTTCGTTCAGGGCTGGAAGCACGACGCTGAGGGCGCAGGGCGAGAGCGACGGCATCGTCCCGACAGGTTCGAGGAAGGAGGGAATGCCGTCCACGACCGGGTAGCCGGCGGCGCAGGCCGGACAGCGCAGGCCCGGGCCGTCGACCTGCAGGGTCCCGTGGCAGCGCGGGCAGGCCAGGCCGGTCGGAAGCTGCATGGGAACGCTGCTGTAACGTCCGGGTGAAGCCCAGCTTGCGGCGCCACGAGTTGACAGGATCGGGCCGGCTCTCCGACACTGGCGACGGTGGCTTCTCGCTTCGGAGTCTTCGTCCCCCAGGGCTGGAAGATGGACCTGGTCTCCTTCCCATCGGCGCCGGCCAAGTACCAGGCGATGCGGCAGGTGGCGCGCGAGGCGGAGCGCCTGCGCTTCGACGGGCTCTGGGTCTACGACCACTTCCACACCGTGCCCCGCCCGACCATCGAAGCCACCTTCGAGTGCTGGTCTCTGATGGCGGCGCTGGCGGTCGAAACTCAGCGCATCCGCCTGGGCCAGATGGTGACCTGCAATTCCTACCGTCCGCCGGCGCTGCTGGCCAAGATGTCGGCGACCATCGACGTCACCAGCGGCGGGCGTCTCGACTTCGGTATCGGCGGCGGCTGGTACGAGCACGAGTACCGGGCATACGGATATCCGTATCCGCCGGTCGGTGAGCGGCTCCGCCAGCTCGAGGAGGCTGTCCAGCTGATCACAGCCATGTGGACCCAGGAGCGGACCAGCTTCAGCGGCCGCTATTACACCGTCGACGGCGCGATCAACGAGCCCAAGCCGCTGCAGCGGCCTCACCCGCCGATCTGGATCGGGGGCGGAGGAGAGAAGGTGACCCTTCGAATCCTGGCCCGTCACGGCGACGCCTCGAACTTCGGCGGAACGCTGGAGACGGTGCGGCACAAGTGCGACGTCCTCCGGCGGCACTGCGCCGACGCGGGCCGCGACTACGAGGCGATCGTCAAGTCGGTCAGCTTCGAGCCGGTCATCATCCGCCGGACCGAGGCGGAGGCTCGCACGGTGGCGGACCAGGCCCGCCAGGCATCGGGCGACAAGGATTGGGACGAGACGGCGCTGGTGGGAACCCCGGCCCAGTGCATCGAGCGGATCAAGGCCTACGAGCAGCTCGGCGTCTCCTATTTCATCCTCTACTTCCAGGGCCTCGCCGAGGACCTGGAGCAGCTGGGCCTCTTCGCCGAAGAGGTCCTGCCCGCCTTCAGGTCTCACTGAGGCGCGATGCCCCAGCCCCGAATCCTGGCGATCGACGTCGGAACCGGCACCCAGGACGTCTTGGTGTTCGAGGCCGGCACCCTGATCGAGAACAGCGTGCAGCTGATCATGCCCTCGCCGACCTCGATCGCGGCCGATCGGGTCAGGCGCGCGACGGAAGAGCGAGTCCCGCTGCTGCTCACCGGGGTCACCATGGGCGGCGGTCCGGTGGCCTGGGCGGTGGAAGCGCACCTGCGGTCCGGGCTCCAAGTGGCCGCGACCGCGGACGCGGCGCGCACCTTCGACGACGACCTCACCAGGGTCGAGGCGATGGGCGTCCGGGTGATCGAGGACGGCGCCCCGCCGCCGGCCGATGGCGCCCGCCGCATCGAGCTGCGAGACCTCTATCTGCCGGAGGTGATCCAGGCGCTGAGCGCCTTCGGCGTGCCGCCCGACTTCGACCTGCTGGCGGTCGCGGTCTTCGACCACGGAGCCGCGCCGCCCGGGTACAGCGACCGACGCTTCCGCTTCGACTACCTGAAGGAGCAGGTCGACCGCGGCGCGGGGCTGGAAGCCTTCGGCTTCCTGGCCGAAGCCATTCCCGAGCGGATGACGCGGATGCGCGCGGTCGCCGCCGGCGCGGAATGGCGCGACCGAGGCAGGCTCTTCGTGATGGACACCGGGCCGGCCGCCGTGCTGGGCGCGCTCGACGACCCGCGTGTCGAAGCCGCGGACCGCTCGCTGCTGGTCAACCTCGGCAACTTCCACACCCTGGCCTTCCTGATGGAGGGCCGGCGGATCGCCGGCCTGTTCGAGCACCACACCGGTGAGCTGACCCGAACGGAGCTGGAGAGGTACCTCACCCAGCTGGCGGAGGGAACCATCCGCAACGCGGAGGTCTTCGAGGACATGGGCCATGGCGCGCTCGAGCTGGGCCCGTCCGCCGGGCCGCCCGACCTGCTCGCGGTCACCGGACCCCGGCGCGGCCTGCTCGCGGGCTCGACCCTGCATCCCTACCTGGCGGTGCCGCACGGTGACATGATGCTGGCCGGCTGCTTCGGGCTCCTGCGCGCGCTCGCCCATCAGCTGCCGGAGCTTCGAACCCCGATCGAAACGGTGCTCGGCGAATCCGCCTCCTAGAATTGAAGGGCATCACCCATCCCCTTGCTTCGAGGTTTCCATTGGCTTCACCACAAACCATCGCGCAGCTTCGGCAGAGTGAATACCGCGTCCTGCCCGTCCGCGAAGAGATGCGCAAGAACCTGGTGCGCAAGATCAAGGCCGGCGAGACGCTCTTCCCCGGGATCATCGGCTACGACCAGTCGGTCATCCCGCAGATCGAGAACGCCATCCTCTCCGGCCAGGACATCGTCTTCCTGGGCGAGCGCGGCCAGGCCAAGAGCCGGCTGATCCGATCGCTGAACGTCCTGCTGGACGAGGAAGTCCCCGTCATCGAGGGTTGCGAGATCAACGACAATCCCTACGCCCCGATCTGCCGCGCCTGCCGCGACCGCGTCCTCGCCGAAGGCGACGCCGTGCCCATCCGCTGGATCACGCCCGACCAGCGCTACAGCGAAAAGCTGGCCACGCCCGACACCGCCATCGCCGACCTGATCGGCGAGGTCGACCCGATCCGGGTGGCCGAAGGCAAGTACCTGGCCGACGAGCTGACCATCCACTACGGCCTGGTGCCCCGGACGCATCGCGGTATCTTCGCCATCAACGAGCTGCCCGATCTGGCGGAGCGGATCCAGGTCGGCCTCCTCAACCTGATCGAGGAGCGAGACGTCCAGATCCGCGGCTTCAAAGTGCGGCTGCCGCTCGACGTCTACGTCGTCGCCAGCGCCAACCCCGAGGACTACACCAACCGGGGCCGGATCATCACCCCGCTGAAGGACCGCTTCGGGGCCCAGATCCGCACCCACTACCCGCGCACGATCGAGGACGAGATCCGGATCGTGGAGCAGGAGCGGACGGTCTTTCCGGACCGCGAGCTTCCGGTCTTCATGCCCGAGTTCATGAAGGAGATCGAGGGCGAGATCACCCAGCTCGCGCGCCGCAACCCCAAGGTCAACCAGCGGTCCGGCGTCAGCGTTCGGCTGTCGATCACGAACTACGAGAACCTGGTGGCGAACGCCAGCCGCCGCGCGCTGCGGACCGGGGAGCCGGAGGCGGTGCCGCGGATCAGTGACCTGCCCGCGATCATCCCCTCCAGCACCGGCAAGCTGGAGATGGAGACCTGGGAAGAGGGCGACGACCAGTCGATCCTGGAGAAGATCGTCAAGACCGCGGTCCTGAACGTCTTCCGCCGCCATTTCGAGGCCGGGCAGTTCAGCGAGCTGGTGCAGCGTTTCGACGCGGGCCTCACGGTCGAGGTCTCCGAGACGCAGCCCTCCGACCGTTACGCCGGCCTGCTGCGCGAGCTGCCCGGAGTGGAGAAAGGGTTGAAGAGCCTGGGCCTGGAGAAGCGCCCAGCCGCGCTCGCCTCGGGCGTGGAGTTCGTGCTCGAAGGCCTGCACCTGAGCAAGCGGCTCAACAAGACCCAGCTCGACGGCGGCTCGGTCTATGCCGGCTAGCGCCAACCGTTATCACGCCTGGGACGGCTCGCAGGAGCCGTTCGGGCGGGACGCGGACGAGCTCTTCGACCGCCTCGCCGAGGACCTCTTCCAGGGAGCGGACTTCGAGTATGCGCTGCACCGGCTGCTCAGCCGTGGATGGCGCGATGCCCGGGGCCGGCGGCTGCCCGGCTACGAAGAGATGCTGGAGCGGCTGCGCAACCGGCGGCAGCAGCAGCTCAAGCGCTACAACCTGAACGACGTCTTCGGCAACATCCGGGAGCGTCTCAACGACATCCTGCGGCGGGAGCGCCAGGGGATCCAGGACCGCCTCGGCCAGGCGCCTGACGCGGCCAGGCGGGTGCTGGAGAAGATCGCCAGGAAGAAGCAGGAGGAGCTCGATCGGCTGCCCGAGGACGTGGGCGGCGCGATCCGCGCCCTGAACGACTACGAGTTCATGGACGAGGGCGCGGCGCAGGCCTTCCAGCAGCTCATGGAGGAGCTCAAGCGGCAGGTCTCGCAGACCTACTTCCGCAACATGACCCAGACCATGCAGCAGCTCCAGCCCGAGCACCTGGGCGAGATCAAGCAGATGCTCAAGGCGCTCAACCAGATGCTGCGCGACCGTCTCGAGGGACGGACCCCTGACTTCGATGGGTTCATGCGCCGTTTCGGCCAGTTCTTCGGTTCCAATCCTCCCAGGACGCTCGACGAGCTGATCCAGCAGCTGGAGCGCCAGATGGCGCAGATGGAGTCGCTGATGCAGTCGCTCAGCCCCGAGCAGCGGGCGGAGATGGAACAGCTGATCGCTTCGACTCTGAGCGATCCCGAGCTTCAGGCCGAGATGGCGGAGCTGGCCGCCGCGCTGGAGCTGCTCTCGCCCCGTCCCCAGCTCGGGCAGCGCTACGCCTTCTACGGTTCGGAATCGCTGCCGCTGCAGGAGGCGCTGGGCCTGATGGAGCGGCTGCAGAGCATCGAGGACCTGGAGCATGCGTTGCGCGAGGGCTACCAGGGTAGTCAGCTGAGCGCCCAGCAGGCTCAGCAGCTGCAGGAGCTGCTCGGGCCCGACGCCCGCCAGGCAGCGGACCAGATGAGCGAGCTGGCCGCCCAGCTGGAGCGCAAGGGCTACGTGCAGCGCGGCCGCCGCGGCATGGAGCTGACCCCGCGGGGAATGCGACGGATCGGCCAGAAGGCGCTGCGCGACCTCTACTCACGGCTCAAGCGGGATCGATTCGGAGACCACCCGATCAGCGTCCGCGGCCTGGGCTCAGAACGCTCGGAGGACACGAAGACCTACGAGTTCGGCGACGCCTTCAGCCTGCACGTGGAGCGGACGCTGATGAACGCCCTCCGCCGGGACGGCCCGCAGAGTCCGATCCGGCTGAAGACCGACGACTTCGAGGTCTTCCGCTCCGAGTACAGCACCCAGTCGGCCACCGTGCTCATGATCGACATGTCCCGCTCGATGCCCCTTCGCGGCTACTTCTACGCCGCCAAGAAGGTCGCGCTGGCGCTGGACGCCCTGATCCGCAGCCAGTTTCCCCGCGACCATCTCCAGGTGATCGCCTTCAGCGACCTGGCCCGGCCGGTCCGCTCGGGGCAGCTGGCCGAGCTGACCTACAACGAATCGATTTACGGCACCAACATCCAGCACGGCCTGATGCTGGCCCGCCAGTTCCTCAACCGCTTCAAGACCGGGAACAAGCAGGTGATCATCGTCACCGACGGCGAGCCGACCGCCCACATGGACGGCCAGGAGCCGGTGTTCTTCTACCCGCCGCTGCCCGAGACCTTCCAGAAGACTCTCCTCGAGGTCCAGCGCTGCACCCGGGAGCACATCGTGATCAACACCTTCATGCTCGACAACGACTATCATCTGGTCGCCTTCGTCAAGCAGATGACCAGGCTCAACGGCGGCCGCGCCTTCTTCGCCAGCGCCGACCGCCTGGGCGACTACGTCCTCCTGGACTACGTCGACCGCAAGCGCAAGGCGAGCCGGTAAGGAGCAAGGAGGCAGGATGGCACGCGAGATGCGATTCGGGATTCAGACCGGGCCCCAGCACGTCACCTGGCCGGAGCTGCTCGACGTCTGGCAGCTGGCCGACGGCCTGAAGTTCGACACCGCCTGGACCTTCGACCATTTCTTTCCGATCATGTCCGACCCCAAGGGACCGCAGTTCGAGGGCTGGACGGCGCTGACCGCGCTGGCCATGAAGACCAGGCACGTCCGGGTCGGGACGCTGGTCACGGGAATCACCTATCGCTATCCCGCGGTGCTGGCCAAGATCGGCGCCAGCCTCGACGTGATAACAGGCGGCCGACTGGAGATGGGAGTCGGCGCGGCATGGTTCCAGCAGGAGCACGAGGCCCTGGGCATTCCGTTCCCGCCCGTGGCCGAGCGGATCAAGCGGCTGGGCGAGGTCTGCGAGATCATGATCCGGATGTGGACCGAGGACACCGCGAGCTTCGAGGGGCAGTACTACCGGATCAAAGAGGCGTATTGCAATCCCAAGCCGGTCCAGAAACCCCGCCCGCCGATCCTGATCGGCGGTGGGGGAGAGCAGCTCACCCTGAAGATGGTCGCCCGCTACGCGGACACCTGGAACGCCTTCGGTCCGCCGGAGGTGATGAAGCACAAGCTCGAGGTACTCCGCGGGCACTGCCGGACCGTTGGTCGGGACTTCGACGCGATCGAGAAGTGTGTCAGCCTGCCGCCGGTTCTGTCCACCGACCCTTCGAAGGTCGACGGCATGCTCGCCGACATGGCGGCGCGGCGGGCGATGACCATCGAGGACGCCCGGGCCAGCATGCTCTGGGGCACGCCCGAGCAGGCGATCCGCAGGCTGCGCGAATACCGTGAGATGGGCGTGACGCACATCATCCTCTCGCTGCGCGCGCCCTACGACCCGCGCCAGCTGGAGCTGTTCGCCAGGGAGGTCATCCCGGCCCTGCGCCAGACGGTGGCTGCCTAGCTGCGCTGCCATCCAGTTCTGGGTGCCGGTTCTATCCGACGCCTGTTGACATTTGTCAACAACAAATGATACGATCCCTGGAAGTGTGCGATCGCGACACAGCGACAAGGAGGTTGAGAGCGCCCTAAGGTACGCAGAATTGCGGGGATGGACGGTGTTGGTGGGGAGGAGTCATTGGGCGATCATTCGCTGCCCTGAACGCAGCCCCTCGGGCTGTCAGGCCAGTGTGTGGTCGACGCCGCGGAGCCCCGTCAATCATGCTCGACAGATTCGCCGGGCTGTTGACAGATGTCCACACCGTTCAAGGTCAAGATGAGGAATAGAGAAACCTATGAGTTCACCCTTCTCCTTCAGGGTGCAGATGTTTTGAAGGACAGGAATCTAGAGGCCTTGCGGCGTGCGGGCTGTCACGACGCACTGTTTGGGAAGCGAGGTGACGTGTTCTATGCAGACTTCGCGAGGGAGGGCCAGAGCTTTGGAGAAACGCTTGTAGAGGCTATTCGCCAGCTCGAGAGTGCGGTCCCTGGATTGCAGGTCGTGCGGGTAGAGCCCGAGGAATTCGTTAGCGCCGCTGCCATCGCCGAGCGGACGGGGCGAACACGAGAGAGCGTACGGCTTCTAATAGAAGGAAAGCGCGGGCCCGGGGGATTTCCGAGTCCCATCGCATGGACGAGCAGGACGCGAAAACTGTGGCGATGGGCTGACGTGGCTCAGTGGTTCCAAACTAACCTAGCCCAAACGCTGCCTGGGGCGCAGGATGCCGCATACATCACGGCGTTTAATGCGATCCTGGCGTTCCGTCAAAGCGTGGTGCTATTCGGCATCAATCCTGAAATAAAGGTCCAACGCCTTGCGGTACGTGACAACCAAGCCCATACCACTCGACTAACTGTGTGGCCACTACTCGTAGCCAAGGAGCCGTCGCCAGTGTATGAGTCAAAGAGCCTGCTTTTTGACGACAGCATCACAACGGATGAATCCTACAAACAGCATGGGGAGACGAATTGGGAGTTCCTGAATCGGGCACAGCAGATCGAGTTTGCGAATTGCCGCACCTTACTCGATGATTGGTTTGGACGACTCTCGTCGAATGGCAAGCGTTTGCTGGAAGGCGGCCTCAAGTCCGACTCGGAAGCCCAATTCAAGTCAGCGTTTTTCGAACTCTATGTGCACGAAACGCTGGTGCGTTTGGGATTCAGTGTCGAGGTGCACCCTGAATTGGCCGGCCGCGCTACGCGCCCTGACTTCTTGGCGAGTGGTCCACAGGGGGCAATATACGTTGAAGCAAAAGCGCTGGCTCCTGCCGATTCCACAAGGTCGAAGGACAATCTTGAGGAAGCAGTCTACGATGCATTGGATGATGTCCACTCGCCGAACTTTTTTCTGTGGGTCGAAAAGACATCGGCGGGTACTCATGCCCCAAACATCAGATTATTGAGGGCCAAGCTTGAAAAGTGGCTGACCCTGCTGGATCCGGACGCGGTTCAGGCTGAGTTGGATCGGACGAATAGTCTTGAGGGTCTGCCAGCTTTCCCTTGGGAAACGAGTGGATGGGCTCTCAATTTCCGAGCAATTCCGAAGCGCAAAGCACGCGGAAAGGCTGGGGTTCGCACTCTGGGCAATCGGCCTTTCAAATTCGGCTATCCCAACGAGATAGGGCGGATTCGAAAGGCGCTTCATGATAAGGCGAGCCGATATGGTGAATTGAGACATCCCTACGTAGTGGCCCTGCTGCTTGATTGGGACATGAACGGTGAGGAGGCAGCCGATGCACTATACGGTACGAGTGAGGCGGGAGTCGGTGCACTTCGCCAGATGACGGTGCGCAGAAGGAAAGATGGTATGTGGTCCGGCAGCACATCCAAAATCGCGGCCGTCCTAATCGCCACGGTGCCAGTACTCTGGCAGTGTCCAACCGGCAGGTTGGAACTTGGTGAGCAGACTCCGTGGCGCAATGGTCACTTGGAACCTGACGGAGTACGATGCCACGTCGATTCGCCGAACCGTGATATGGCTGACTTCTTCGGTCTCTGGAACGGTTGGCCCCGTCCGAGAACTGAAACAAAGCCAACTGGAGACATCCAGTCTCTCTTTGAAAATGCAGACATCGCGATGTCGGCCGGTTAGCGCCCAACCCTTGGCTGATAAGTAAGATCGACGATCGTGGCGTCGATCAAAGACCCGGTCGCGGCTCATAACCTGAGGATGTGGGAACGCCTGGCCCGGGTCGGCATGATGTACACGCGGCCTCGCGGACGCCCGCCGCGGACCCGAGCCGGGATGCGGCGTTTCATGGACCCGCGCGGCCGCCTCAAGGGAGTGCGTCTGGACGGTGCGCGGGTGCTCGGCCTGGCCGCCGGCGGCGGCTGGGACCCGGTGATCTTCGCCAAGCTGGGCGCCGCGACCACCGTCTTCGACATCTCTCCGACCCAGCTGAAGACGGTGCGCGACCTGGCCCGCCGCGAGCGGGTCACGCTCCGGACCGTGCGCGGCAACATGAAAGACCTCTCGGTCTTCGCCGACGGGTCCTTCGACGTGGTCTGGCACTGTCACTCGCTGGTCTTCGTGGACGACGCCCCCAGGGTGCTGCACGAGGCGGCGCGGGTGCTGGCGCCCGGAGGGACGTATCTGATGTCGACCATGCATCCGACCACGCTCCGCCTCTACAACACCTTCACCGGCACCGGGTGGAGTCCCAAGCTCCCTTACTTCTCCGACCAGCCGATGCCCTACGTCAACGAGTGGGATGCCACCTGGACCTACGGCCGCCTGGAGGTGGTCGCGCCGACCCTGGAGTGGGGGCACCGCTTCGAGACCATCGTCAACAGCCTGGCGGAGGCTCGGGTCGTGGTCGACGGGCTCTGGGAATTCTCGCCCGGCCGGCCGGATCCGCGCCCGGAACCGGGCAGCGAAGCCCACCTGGATACGCTCTTCCCCGCCTTCATCGAGGTCCGCGGCCGCAAGCTGCCGCTTCCCTGATCAGTGGAGGCCGGGGAGGACCTCCTTCCCGAAGACCTGCAGCCAGTCCGCCTGGTTGCGACCCACGTTGTGCAGGTAGACGCGATCGAAGCCCAGGTCGATGAACCTCTGGATCTCCTGGCGGTGGCGGTCAGGGTCGGAGGAGATCACCATCCGGCCCTGGAAGTCCTCGGGCCGGACGATCTTCGCCATCTGGGCGAAGTCGTTGGGTGAGCGGATGTCGGCCTTGGGGAACTTCATGCCGCCGTTGGGCCATTCGACCATGGCGTTGCGCAGGGCCTCCTCGTCGGTCGCGGCCCAGGAAAGGTGGAGCTGGAGGATGCGCGGCATTCGCGACGGATCCTTCCCCGCCTCACGGGCGCCCTTCTCGAAGCGCTGGAAGACGTTGTCGATCTTCTCCTCCGGCGCTCCCACCGTGATCAGGCCGTCGCAGAAGCGCCCGGTCTTCTCGGCGGTCACCGGACCGGCCGTCGCCACGTAGATCGGAGGCGGCTGCTCGGGCATGGTCCAGAGCCGCACCGTTTCCATGCGGTAGTACTCGCCCTGGTGCTTGACGTCCTTGCCGCTGAACAGCTTGCGCATGATCTCGATGGCCTCGAACATCCGGCTGATCCGCTCCGCGACCTCGGGCCAGTAGGAGGCGACCACGTGCTCGTTGAGCGCCTCCCCCGATCCCAGGCCGAGCCAGAAGCGGCCCGGGTACATGGCCGCCATGGTGGCCGCCGCCTGCGCGATCACCGCCGGATGGCTGCGGAAGGAGGGACAGGTCACGCCGGGCCCGATGTCTCCCCGCGTCCGCTCCGCCGCCGCCGCCATGAAGGACCAGACGAAGCCCGCGTTTCCCTGCTGCGGCGTCCAGGGCTGGAGGTGATCCGCCGCCATCACGCCGGAAAAGCCGGCGGCCTCCGCCTTCTGGCAGAGGTCTATGAGCTCGCCGGGATGGAACTGCTCCATCATCGCCGCGTAGCCGATCTGCGCCATGCTCAACCTGACGGCGAGGTCAGCGCGGCTCCGATCCGGGGCTCGAACCGCGCGGACGGGCGAAGGAGGCCAGCACCGCCCCGGCGGCCAGGATCACCAGGCTGAGCACGAAGTGCTTCAGCCGGAAGACCGGGCCCGGCAGGATCAGGCCTTCGCTGGCGGTGCGCACCAGGAGGTAGAAGATGGCGCCTCCCAGCCCCAGGAAGGCGAGCACCAGCCCAGCCCAGAATGCCATGGGGTTGTTGTCGAGCGACGATTGCATCCTTCCTCCTCTCAGCGGTTCAGCGGTGCAGCATGGTGAGCAGTACGAAGGCGGCCAGCCCGAACCCGGCGCAGTACAGGGCGAAGGGATCGAGACGGCCTCCTCGAAAGTATCGCATGAGGTAGGCGACGCTCAGGTAGGCGGCGATCCCGGAGAGCACCGCCGCGATCAGGAAGAGGCCCAGGTAGGGTCGGGCGGCGGCATCGAACAGCCGGGGTACCTCGAGCAGCCCGGCGGCCGCGATGGCAGGGGTAGCGAGCAGGAAGGAGAACCTGGCCGCCGACTCGTGCCGCAGCCCGGCCAGCAGGCCGGCGGTGATGCTGCTGCCCGAGCGGGAGATGCCGGGCAGAAAGGCCAGGATCTGGGAGGCGCCGATCCCAACCGCCTGGCGGAGCGTCAGCCGGGCCAGGTCCGTCCGCCCGTCGTCGAAGGCGACCGCCCGGCGGCGGGCTCGCTCGCCCGCGTACATGAGCACACCGTTCAGCACCAGGAAGATGGAGGCCAGGCGCGGGCTTCCGAAAAAGGTGCGGACCGCGGATTCGAAGAAGAAGCCGGCCAGCCCGAGTGGAATCGTGCCCAGCACGAGCATCCAGCCCAGGCGCTCCTCCTCGTCACCGCGCAGGCGTCCCGAGACGGCGCTGCGCAGCAGGGCCCTGGCGATCGCCCACCACTCCTGCCGGAAGTAGACCACCAGCGCGGTGGCGGTCCCGACGTGGAGCAGGGTCAAAAAGGCGAGGAAGGTGGGAGCGGACTGGTCGATCCGCCAGCCCAGCAGCCCGGGGATGACGACGCTATGGCCGAGGCTGCTGACCGGGAACAGCTCGGTGACGCCCTGGAGCAGGGCCAATACGATCGCCTGGAACGCCGACACGACTCAATATGATGCCTGTATGGAGCGTCACCGGGAGTCGCCGGGGCCGATCGTGGTGCTCGCCGGCGGCGTCGGCGCCGCCCGATTTTTGCGCGGCCTGACCCGCGCGGTCGATCCGGCCAGCCTGGTGGTGGTCGGCAACACGGGCGACGACCTCTGGTGGCACGGTCTCTACGTCGCGCCCGACCTGGACACGGTCAGCTACTGGCTGGCGGGGCGCGCCGACGAGGAGCGCGGCTGGGGCATCCGCGGCGACAGCTTCATCGTCCAGCAGGCGCTTGCCCGCCTGGGCCAGGAGGAGTGGTTCCAGGTCGGCGACCAGGACCTGGCCACCCACCTCTGGCGCACCACGCAGCTCCACGCCGGAGTCCCCCTCCACGCCGTCACCGCCGAGCTGGCCCAACGGCTCGGGGTCGCGGTACGGATCCTGCCCATGAGCGATCAGCCGGTGACGACGCGCCTGGTCACCGAGAACGGAGACTGCCATTTCCAGGAGTACTTCGTCCGCGATCGCTTCCGGCCCGCGGTCCGGAAGGTGTACTGGACGGGACTGGACTCGGCCAGCCCGGCGCCCGGGATCCGCGAGGCGATCGCCCGCGCCCGGGCCATCCTGATCGCACCGAGCAACCCGGTGATAAGCATCGGTCCCATCCTCCGCGTCCCCGGCATGCGAGCGCTGCTCGAGGAGGCCCGCGAGAAGGCGGTTGCCGTCTCGCCGCTGATCGGTGGCCGCGCGGTCAAGGGGCCGACGGTGCCGCTGCTCGAGGCGGTCGGCGTCGAGGCGGACGCGGCCGGGGTGGCCCGCCTGTATCAGGACATAGCCGCCGGCTTCGTGATCGACCGGGCCGACGCCGGACAGGCGGCCTCGATCCGCGGCCTCGGCTACCGGGTGGTGGCGGCCGAGACGCTGCTCGACGACCCGGCGAACGCGGCCCGGGTGGCTGTCGCCGCGCTCGGGCTGGCCGGCGAACGGGCGGCTGCGTGACGGCGGCGCTGATCGTCCCGATCAACGCTCCATCTCGAGCCAAGAGACGGCTGGAGGGAATCCTCACCGACGTCGAGCGCTGGCGTCTGGCGCGCACCATGGCCTCGGACGTGCTGGAGGTGGTCGCCGGCCTGCGCGACATGGCCCGACTGGCGGTCTGCGACGACCCGGAGCTGACGGCGCTCGCCGGGCGGTTCGGCATCGAGACGGTGGTGGACGAGACGCCGGCGGGGCAGAGCGCGGCTGTCCGGCTCGGCTTCCTCGCCGCCGCGAAACACGGATGGGCGCCTGTGGCCACCATCCCCGCGGACGTGCCCGCCGTCAGCGCGGAGGAGATCCGCACCCTTTGCCAGGACTATCCCGAGGTGGACGTGCTGCTGGCGCCCGACCGCGACGGGATCGGCACCAACGGCCTGCGCGTGGCCTCGGCGGACGCGCTCGCGCTGCACTTCGGGGAGGACAGCCTCCGTCTCCACCGCGAGGAGGCGACGCGGGCGGGGTGGCGGGTCCAGGTGATCTCGCTGCCGCGGCTGGCCTGCGACCTGGACCGCCCCGAGGACCTGGCCGCCTTTCTCCGACTCAAGCCCGCGACCGCCACGCTGGCCCTGCTGGAGGAGCTGCAGGTCGCCGAGCGCCTCGCCGCGCGCGACCGGCCCCGCGGGTGACGCCGCTGACCGTCATCCCCATCGCCGGGGTGCCGGAGATCGAGCCCGGAGCGCCCCTCTCTGCGCTGCTCCTGGCCGGCATCCAGCGCGCCCGCCTCCTGCTCCAGGAGTCGGACGTCCTGGTGGTCACCCAGAAGGTCGTATCCAAGGCGGAGGGCCGGATCGTGGACCTGGCGTCGGTGCGGCCCGGGGAGGAGGCGCGTAGGCTGGCCGGCTTGACCCAGTTCGACCCGCGCCACGTGGAGGTGATCCTGTGCGAGTCGATCCGGGTGGTGCGGGCGGCTCCGCGGGTGCTGGTCACCGAAACGCGGCAAGGTTTCATCTGCGCCAACGCCGGGGTCGACCGCTCCAACGTGGGCGGCGTCGACCGGCTGGTGCTGCTGCCGGAAGACCCGGACGCGTCGGCGGCTCAGCTGCGGGCCGGCATCGAAAAGGAAGCCGGCGTGGCGCCCGGTGTGATCATCTCCGACAGCTTCGGCCGTCCCTGGCGCGAAGGACAGGTCAACGTGGCCATCGGCGCCGCGGGGGTCGCCTGCCTGCGCGACTACCGGGGTCAGGCCGACCCCGACGGCTACGAGTTGCAGGGCTCGGTGCTGGCCGTGGGCGACGAGCTGGCCGCGGCGGCGGAGCTGGTCATGGGCAAGCTGCTGCGGGTCCCGGCCGCGCTCGTCCGCGGCGCCGACCTGCGCGGGCAGGGCGACGCCCGGGTCCTGCTCCGCGACCCGGCCGCGGACCTGTTCCGCTAGCCCGAGTCGTTCCGCCGAAGCCCGTATCATCGTGGGAATGAAGGTGCGCGTGGTCCTCTTCGCCAAACCGCGGGAGCTGGTCGGGACGCCCAACGTAGACCTGGCGCTGCCCACGGGCGCGACGGCGGCCGAGGCCTGGCAGCATCTGAGCGACCGCTACTCGCTCGGTCCGCTTCCTCGCGCCTTCCGCTGCGCCGTCAACTCGGAGTACGCGCGCTGGGACGACCGGCTGGCCGAAGGCGACGAGCTGGCGATCATCCCACCCGTGAGCGGCGGCGCGGTGGGCGAGAGGCGCGGCCTGGTCCTGCTCAGCGAGAACCCGATCGACCGCGACGCGGCCATCGCCCGCATCCGCAGCGACCAGGACGGTGCGGTCGTGGTCTTCGAGGGTGTGGTCCGGGAGCAGTCCCGCGGCAAGAGCGTAAGGGCTCTCGTCTACGAGGCCTACGGGGCTATGGCCCAGCGCCAGATGGAGATGCTCGGTGACGAGGCGCGCCGGCGCTGGCCGGTAACCGACCTGGCCATGGTCCATCGCACCGGAACCCTCGCGGTCGGGGACGTCAGCGTGGTGATCGCCGTCGCCGCGCCGCACAGGGGCCCGGCCTTCGACGCCTGCGAATGGCTCATCGACGAGCTCAAGCGGACCGTCCCCATCTGGAAGAAAGAGGTCTACACCGAGGGCGAGGCCTGGATCGACGACCGCCCCTGATGAGCTGCGCGTCCGCCGGCTGATGCGCGCGCGCGACCTGGGGATCGCGGTCGGGCATGGTGTTCCCGGTCGGTGGAACGCGATCACAGACGTCCCGGGGGTGCGGGTCGGGCACACCACGCTGATCGAGGGCGAGGGTCCACTGCGTGTCGGCCAGGGTCCGGTCCGGACCGGCGTGACCGTGATCCTGCCCCGCGAGGGCGATCCGACGCGTGACCCCTGCTTTGCCGGCTGCCACCGCCTCAACGGCAACGGCGAGCTGACCGGCCTGGAATGGGTGCGCGAGTCGGGGATGCTGACCACCCCGGTGGCGCTCACCAACACCCACAGCGTGGGTGTCGTTCGCGACGCGCTGATCGCGGCCCGGGTCAGGCAGGGCGCCCTCGACGAGGACGTCTGGTCACTGCCGGTGGTGGGCGAGACCTGGGACGGCTGGCTCAACGACGTCAACGGCCAGCACGTCCGTCCCGAACACGTCTACCGGGCGCTCGAGGTAGCCTCTGGGTCCGCCGTGGCCGAGGGCAACGTCGGCGGAGGCACGGGCATGATCTGCCACGGCTTCAAAGGCGGGGTGGGGACGGCTTCGCGGATAGTGCCCGGACCGGAGGGAGACGCGGCGGTGGGAGTCCTGGTCCAGGCCAACTACGGCCGCCGGGAGCGATTTCGTGTCAATGGACAGCCGGTCGGCGAAGCGCTGGACGGGTCGGTGATCCCGCTCCCTGAGCCCGCCTCCGAGAATGCGCGCGAGGGGTCGATCATCGTGGTGGTGGCAACCGACGCTCCCCTGCTGCCGCACCAGTGCGCCCGCCTCGCCCAGCGTGCGGGGCTGGGAGTCGCCCGGACCGGTGGGGTGGGCGAGCACTCCAGTGGGGACCTCTTCCTCGCCTTCTCCACCGCGAACCGCGGACTGGCCGCCGAGGGCCCGGCCGCGGAGGGCGTGGTGGCGATTCGCATGCTGGGCGACGGCCGGATCACGGCCCTCTTCGACGCGGTCGTGGAAGCGACGGAGGAGGCGATCCTCAACGCGCTGCTGGCGGCGCAGACCATGACCGGCCGGGACGGGAGGACCGCCCACCGGCTGGATCCGGACCGTCTGGCCCGCGTCCTGGCGGCGCTCAGCCCCGACCCGGCTCGAATTCGGCGCGAATTGGGCTGAAACCGGCGCCGAGCCTGCCGGGAAGGCGGAGTTCGGCCCGTTGTACCGGCGAGCCATGGCCTCGAGCGAGCGCCTGCCCGGCGACCTCTACCGCTCCATATTCCGGATCGCGGCGGTGGCCTTCATCTGGTCGGGGGCGGCCGACGCCGGCAGCAGCTTCGTCGGCTCGGGGCAGCACGTCAACTACCCCGTGGTCGTCTCCCTCGGCCTCCTCTCCATCGCCGGCGGCGCGGTGACCTGGGTGATCCCCTGGCACCGCCTTCCCGTCGACCGCTTCCTGGACGTCATCGTGCTCCCCGGGATCGCCATCCTGACCGGGATGCTGCTCTCGACCGGCGGCGTCCACTCCCAGGTCCTCCCGCTGTTCGTGGCGCCGGCGGTCTTCATGGCGGCCGCCTTCGGCGCCCGGATGGCGCTGTTCACCGGGATCGCCTGCCTCGCCGGCGCCTCCCTCCCGCTGCTGAGCGGATGGGACGACGCCTACGTGCGGACCCTGATCGTGCTGGCAGCCGCCACCGCCCTGAGCGCGTACGTACCGTCCCGCGTCCGCGCCGCGCTGGCCCGCGAGTACGACCGGCGCACCCGGCAGCAGGAGGAGAGCTACGTCGCCACCATCGGCGCGCTGGCGGCTGCGCTCGACGCCAAGGACCGCTACACGGAGGAGCACTCGCGCGAGACCGCGGCGCTGGCCCTGAGCGTGGGACGCCGTCTCGGCTTGTCCGACGAGGCGCTTCGATTCCTCGAGTACGGCGCTCTCCTCCACGACGTGGGCAAGATCGGGGTGCCGGGCTACATCCTGCACAAGCCGGAGCAGCTGTCGCCCGAGGAGTTCGAGATCATGAAGGAGCACCCGGTGATCGGGGAGCGGATCATCGCCTCGGTGCCCTTCCTCAAGCCGCTGGCTCCGGTGGTGCGAGCCGAGCACGAGCGTTGGGATGGGACCGGCTATCCGGACGGGCTCAAGGGCGAGGAGATTCCGATCGCGGCCCGGATCATCCACGCTTGCGACGCCTTCCACGCCATGGCCACCGACAGGGCTTATCGGAAGGCACTGCGGCGGGAGGCGATCCTGGCGGAGTTCCGATCCCAGTCGGGCAAGCAGTTCGACCCCCAGGTGGTCGAGGTCATGCTCGAGGTCATAGAGCAGGAGCGTCCCGAGCTGCACGCCAGCGCCCAGACTTCGGGCATCCCGGCGCCGGCTGCTCCCGTCTCCGGTCCGCGGTCCTGGGCGCAGCACCTGGAGAGCATCGAGATGCTGGGCGCACGCTTGAGCCGGACGGTGGCGATCGACGAGATCTGCCGCCTGATCGGGGAGACGATCGTCGGTATCCTGCCCCAGGACCACTGCCGCATCCTCCTGCTCGATGCCGCCGCCCGCCACCTGGAGGCCGTCTACCTGAGCGGATCGGACCAGGCGGCCTACCAGACGATCACTCCGGAGAACGCGGCGGTCGAGATGGGGGAGGGGATCACCGGCTGGGTCGCCGAGACCAAGCGCGGGGTCGTCCTGGGAGACGCCGAGCGTCATCCCAAGGCGGGCCACGTGGCCGGGACGCCGCGTGTCGACGAGTCGATGCTGGCCGTGCCCGTGGTCTTCGAGGACGAGCTGCTGGGCGTGATGGTGGTCCAGCGGCTCGGTCTCAACCAGTACGCGCTGGACCACCTGCGCCTGCTGACCATCCTGGCCAACCAGGCGGCCGTCTCGATCGCGCACGCGCGGCTGATCGGCCGGCTTGCCGTCGCCGCCCGTACCGACCCGCTGACCGGCCTGGGCAACAGGCCCGCCTTCGAGGAGGCGCTGCTGGGAGCGCTGGCCAACCCGGCGGCGCGGCTTTCGATCGCGGTCTTCGACATCGACCGGCTCAAGCAGACCAACGCCGCCTTCGGCTTCGGGATGGGGGACGCGGTGCTGAGGCGGGTGGCCCAGGTGCTGCGCCGCAACCTCCGCCCCGAGGACCTCGCCGGCCGCTGGGTCAGCGATCAGTTCGTCATGCTGCTCCCGGGTCTGGGAGAGACCGCGGCGCGGCAGGTGGCCAAGCGGATCTGGGGCGAGCTGCTCCAGCCCGACCCGGAGACCGGCCAGGTCTCGGTGCGCTGGGCGACCGCCTCCTGCCCCGAGCACGGCACGACCTGGGACGACCTGTTCGGCTACGCGGAGCGCACGCTCCAGGGAGGCCGGCAGGAGACCGCAGCCTGAGGAGAGGAGCGGCGGACGGCCGAGGAGAGGGCGGCGGAGCTTGGAGGGTGCCCCGCCGCCTTGAAGAAGAGGGGCGCTAGCCTACCGATATTCTTATAGGCAATCTGCCGCAAGAAAGTCAGCAAGCGCAATCGGCGGCGGGGACGAGGGCCGGAGCGCAGCC
>VBIC01000053.1 GCA_005881425.1 Chloroflexota bacterium
GGATTCCCAGCGGCCAGGCTATGAGGTCGATGGCTGCCCGCTCAGGACGCCGCCGTCCGCCATGCCGCTGAAGGGCACGCGCGTCACCGGGGGTGCCGTCCGGGGACGTGCCTTGCGCACGCGACCGGGCTCGCAGACCCGCCCCACCACCGCGCTCGTCCGCGAGGCGATCTTCAACATCATCGGCGACAGCATACGCGGTGCGCGCGTCCTCGATCTCTTCGCCGGCAGCGGCAGCGTCGGCATCGAGGCCCTCTCACGCGGCGCGGAGCGGGTCATGTTCGTGGATCGCGAACGAACGTGTGTTAACATCGTGACCGAAAACTTGGCGGTGACCGGGTTCGCCCAGCGTGCCGGCGTCGCGAGTGCCGAGGCCACCGACTGGCTGAGGGCCCACTCCGCCGACCTCGCCGATTTCAACCTCATAGTCCTCGATCCTCCTTACCACGACCAGGTCCTGGACCGCGCGCTCCTCCTGCTGGATGAGGTTCCCCTCCGGCCGCAGGCCCTGCTCCTGGTCGAGCACCACCGCGCGGACCCGCTGCCGCCACTCCAGCACCTGGAGACCGTGCGGACCCGTGACTACGGCACCACCCGGCTCACCTTCCTGCGCTCGCCGTGACGGTGGCGATCTACCCCGGCAGCTTCGATCCGCTGACCCACGGCCACCTCGATGTCGTCAGGCGGGCCGCCGACATCTTCGAGCGGGTGGTGATCGCGGTACTCGAAAACCCGCAGAAGCGGCCCCTGTTCACGACCCGTGAGCGCGTGTCCATGATCCAGGAAAGCCTCTTAGGGCTGGATCGGGTGGAGGTGGCGACCTACGGCGGCCTGACCATCGACGCCGCCCGCGAGTTCGGCGCCAAGGTGATAGTCCGAGGGCTGCGCGCCGTCTCTGATTTCGAGAGCGAGTTTCAGATGGCGCTGATGAACCGGAGGCTCCATCCCGAGGTCACCACGGTCTTCATTCCCACCAGCCTGCGTTACCTCTTCCTCAGCTCCAGCCTGATCAAGGAGCTCTCGGCGTTCGGCGGCGACATCTCAGAGTTCGTTCCAGCACACGTCGTCGAGCCGCTCAAGCAGCGGCTGGGCCAACCGGGAGGACGCACATGAACATCCACGAAGCGATCGACGGGCTCGAGTACCTGATCGGCCACAGCCGGCAGGTTCCACTGACGCGCACGGTGATGATCGACCAGGAGGAGGCGCTGCAGCTGATCGACAACCTGCGGCTGGCGCTTCCGGATGAGATCAAGCAGGCTCGCTGGACCATGCAGGAGCAACAGCGGCTCCTCAGCGAGGCCCAGGCCGAGGCGGGCCGGATCATCAGCCGGGCCGGGGAGCGGGCGCAGACGATGATCGGGCAGCAGGAGCTGCACCGGCGGGCCGAGAAGCAGGCCGAGACGATGCTCAAGGAGGCGGCCGCCAGGGCCGACGAGGTCCGCCGCGCCGCCGATGCCTACGCCTTCGAGGCCATGCAGAACCTCGAGGCTCAGCTGCTCAAGACCATGGCCACGGTCAAGAAGGGCGTCGAAGCCCTGCGCCAGTCCGAGCGCACGCCCGAGCCGGCCGGGCGACGCTAGGCCTTCCACCCCGCCTCTGGTCTCGGCTGAGGGGCTTCAGCCCCGCGGCCCGCCAGTTCCTGCTGTTCTCGCTGCTGACCTACACCGCCGGCAACATCTTCAGCCTCGTCTTCAACCTCTACATGAACGCGCTCGGCTTCCACAACGACGTCATCGGGCTCTTCAATTCGCTGCCGGCTGTCGGGGTCCTCTGTGTCGGCCTCCCCTTCGCCGCGCTGGCCGACCGGATCGGGTATCGACTGTTCGTTCTGGGCGGGAGCGTGGCCGCCACCGTGGCGTCGCTCGTGCTCGCGCTCGCCGCGGTCCGGCTCTGGGCCGTGCTGGCGGCCGGCGCCTTCGCGCTCGCCCTGACCGTCCTCGGGATCCTCGGGGTCCCGATGCTGACCCAGCTCAGCACGCCCGCCGAGCGGGTGGCGCTCTTCTCGGTCAGCCAGTCGCTCTCCTGGGTGGGGACGCTCACCGGCGATCTGCTCGGCGGCGTGGCGCCCGAAACGGCCTCCAGGCTGACGCATGCCCCTGCATCCTCCGCCGCCTCGCTTCGCGCCGCGTTCGTGGCCATGACCATACTGCTCCTCGCCACCCTGCCCACAGCCGTCAGGCTGTCAGGCGCGCGCGGGCTCGTCCCGATCGAGGTCTTCCCTGTCCGGCAGCTGCTGCGGGTCGACGCCGCCCGGTTCGCGCGCATCCTCCTGCCGCAGCTCCTGATCGGCATCGGGGCCGGCATGCTCCTCAATTTCGTCCAGCTGTTCCTGGCCCAGCGATTCCATCTGGGCCCGGGACCGATCGGGGCGCTCCTGGCCTTGATCGCCGCGCTCGCCGCCGTGACCTCGCTCCTGTCGCCCGTCCTGAGCCGCCGGCTGGGAATGACCCGGGCGATCGGACTCGCCCAGCTGGCCGGTTTCCCGCTCGTCCTGGGATTGGCGTTCACGTTCAGCCTCCCCCTGGCGCTGGGAATCCTGGTCGTACGCCAGCTCGCCCTCAACCTGCAGGGTCCGCTCTTCCAGATCTTCGGCATGGAATACGTGGACGCGCGGGAGCGGGCCCGGCTGGCGATCAGTCAGAACGTGGTCTTCAGTCTTGGATTCGGAGGCCTGGGCCCCCTGGTCAGTGGGCTGCTCCAGGTTCGCGGCGGCTATCAGCTCGCGTTCAGCGTCAGCGCGCTCTTCTACCTGCTGGGTGGCACCATCTTCCTCGTCCTCTTCGCCCGGAGCCGGCCCGCCGTGGAGGTTTGAGATCCGCCGCTCCGTATAATGGTGGCCCTATGGCCCTCCCCAAGACCCGGTATGCCCATGCCCGCCAGGGTGAGCGACGGGCTCACCTGGCTCTCAAGCGCCCGCGCCTGGTCGACTGCTCGCAGTGCCACCGTCCCAAGCTGCCCCACACGATCTGCAAGAACTGCGGGTACTACGACGGACGCGAGGTCATCAAGACCGACTAGGCCACCCCGACGCTCGCCTTCCTGTTTCCGGGTCAGGGCGCTCAGTACGTGGGGATGGCCCGCGACCTGATCGAGCAGGACAGGGCGGGCCTCGATGCCATGATGGAGGCTGAGACCATCCTCGGTCTGCCCTTGCGAGGCCTGATGGCGCAGGGGCCTGAGGACGCCCTGCGCCGAACCGAGAACGCCCAGCCCGCGATCGTCCTCCACTCGCTGCTCCTCCTGCGGCGCCTGGCGGAGGCGGGGGTGAAGCCCGACGCGGTGGCCGGCCACAGCCTGGGCGAGTTCGCCGGCCTCCACGCTGCCCAGGCCCTGGACTGGGTGGGCACGCTCCAGGCGGTGGGAGCCCGCGGCCGCGCCATGGCGCTGGCCGCTCCCAGCGGCACCGGGATGGCGGCGGTGCTCGGGCTTCCCGACCAACGGGTGGAGGCGGTGCTGGCCCAGGCCGCCGGGTCAGAGACCGTGGTGGCCGCCAACTACAACGCTCCCGGCCAGGTGGTCGTCTCGGGGAGCGACGAGGGCCTCGAGCGGGTGATCCCGGCGCTGCAGTCGGCCGGCGCCCGGCGCGTGGTCCGCCTCGAGGTCAGCGGCGCCTTCCACTCTCCGTTCATGGCCGGAGCCGCCGCGGCCTTCAGGCCGGCCTGGGAGGCGATCCCCCTCCGCCGCCCAGCCTGCATCCAGGTCTTCAACGCGGACGCCGCGGCCCACCAGGAGCCGGCCGAGATCCGGGAGCTGATGATCCGCCAGCTGACCGGCCCGGTGCGCTGGAGCGGCTGCGTCGACCGGCTCTGGGAGCTGGGGGTGCGGACCTTCCTCGAGGTCGGCCCCGGCCGGACGCTCTCGGCCCTGGTCAAGAAGATCCAGCCTGCGGCGTCCACTCACAACGTCGAAGACCGGCCCAGCCTCGACGCCTTTCTGCAGGCGGTCCATGCCTGAGCCGCTCCTGGGGCAGGCCGCGCTGGTGACGGGTGCCAGCCGGGGCATCGGCCGCGCGGTCGCCCTGGCCCTGGCCGAGGCCGGCGCCAACGTCGCGATCGGCTACCGGAGCCGGGCCGACGAAGCGGAGGGCGTCCTGCGTGAGGTGAACCGGCGCGGCCGGGAAGGCATCGTCATCGCCGGCGACGTGGCCGACCCTGCCGTGCCCGCGGCTCTGGTCGAGGCCGCCGTCAAGCGGTGGGGACGCCTCGACGTCCTGGTCAACAATGCGGGGATCACTCGCGACAACCTGGTCATGCGCATGAGTGAGGCCGACTGGGACGCGGTGATCTCGACCAACCTGAAGGCGCCCTTCCTGGCCTGCAAGGCGGCTCTGCGTCCGATGCTCAAGCAGCGCTACGGGCGGATCGTGAACGTCTCCTCGCTGGCCGGAGTGGCGGGCAACGCCGGGCAGGCGAACTACAGTGCGGCCAAGGCCGGCTTGATCGGGCTGACCCGGGCCCTGGCCCGCGAGGTCGGGTCGCGGAACATCACGGTCAATGCGGTGGCGCCCGGGTTCGTCGAGACCGAGATCCTCTCCGGGCTCCCGGCCGAGCTGCTGGAGCGGGCCCGGCAGGCAGCCGCCATCCCGCGGCTCGGCACGCCCGACGACGTAGCCGCCGCGGTGCTGTTCCTCGCCTCACCTTCCGCCTCGTATGTCACCGGACAGGTGCTCGGGATCGACGGCGGCCTGCCCATGTGAGGCGTGGGGCGGCAGACGTTACAATCGTCAGGCGCCATCAAATACAAGGGGATCGACATGGTTGGGAGCAGCTACGACAAGTTTCGGGGCATCATCGCCGAACAGCTCGGCGTCGAGCTCGACCAGGTCACACCCGACGCGTCGTTCGTGGACGACTTGAACGCCGATTCGCTCGACCTGGTCGAGCTGATCATGGCGTTCGAGGAAGAATACAGTTTGGAGATTTCTGACGAGGACGCCGAAAAGATTCAGACCGTCGGGCAAGCCTGGGACTTCGTCCAGGAAAAGCTCGGCATCACAACCTAAGCCCCGCCCTGACGAGGGAGAGGACCCGCTCACCAAGCTGCAGCGGACTCTCAGGGTCCGCTTCCACGATCAGGCGCTGCTTCGCCAGGCACTGACCCACCGCTCCTACAACAACGAGCACCCGGAGAGCGGCCTGCAGGACAACGAACGCCTGGAATACCTGGGTGACGCCGTGCTCGAGCTGATCGCGGCCGAGCACCTCTTTCACACCTATCAGACCTCTGACGAGGGCGAGCTGACCCGGCTTCGGGCCTCGGTGGTCAACACCAAGAGCCTGGCCCGGCTCGCCTCCAGGCTCAGCCTCGGCGATTACCTTCTCCTGGGCAAGGGCGCGCACAAGACGGGGGCCCGATCCCTCCAGTCGATCCTGGCCAACACCTTCGAAGCGGTGATCGGGGCCAACCAGGGCTACCGCTCCGCCTACCGTCTCTTCAGCCGCAGCCTGATCGACGTCCAGGCCTGGCCGGACGACAACTACAAGGGCCGGCTGCAGGAGGTCACCCAGGAACGGTTCCTGACCACGCCCCAGTACGACATCGTGGCCGCCTCGGGCCCCGGTCACCGCCGGGAGTACGTCGCCGAGGTGACCTTCGGGGGTACGGCCCAGGGGACCGGTCGCGGGCGCACCAAGCGGGCCGCGGAGCAGATGGCGGCCCGGGAAGCGCTGGACGCGCTGGGGGCTCTCGAGCCCGCGCCCACTACGGCTGACGACGAGGTCCTCGACGCCGTCGCCAGCCGCGCGCCTCACTAGCCGGCGGGGGCGGCCCGCCCCCGCCGTGCTTGTGCTTTAATTCACGCGTGACCCGCGCCGCGGTCCACGCTTACGTCTTCAAGGGCGCGACGGTCCAGCATGAGCTGGGCACCTGGACGACCAAGCCTCGCTGATGTATCTGAAATCCATCCGGGTCCAGGGCTTCAAGACCTTCGCGCGCCGTACCGAGCTGCCCTTCTCCCGCGGGATCACGGCGATCGTCGGTCCCAACGGCAGCGGCAAGTCCAACCTGGTCGACGCCATCCGCTGGGCTCTCGGCGAGCGCAACGCGCGAGGCCTGCGGGGGCACCGGATGGAGGACGTGATCTACGCCGGCGGCCCGGGTAAGTCGGCGGTGGGAATGGCGGAGGTCACCCTCCTGATCGACAACGCCGACCAGCGCCTCAACGTCGAGTTCAACGAGATCGAGGTCGCGCGCCGCCTCTACCGCTCCGGGGAGAGCGAGTACCTGGTCAACGGCGCCCGCGCCCGGCTCAAGGACATCGACGCCCTGCTCACCTCCACCGGCCTGCGTCAGGACGGCTATGCCGTGACCGCCCAGAACGATATCGACTTCGTGATCCAGGCCGCTCCTGTGGTCCGCCGCGAGCTGATCGAGGAAGCCGCGGGGGTGCGCCGGCTGCGGCTGGAGAGGCAGGAGGCGGTGACCCGGCTGGGCGAGGCTGAGCGGGACATGCGAAGGGCTCGGGACGTGCTCCAGGAGCTGACCCCTCGCGCCGAAGAGCTGCGCGCGCAGGCCTCAGCGGCCCGCGACTATCAGTCGATCGCCGAGCAGCTGAGGGTCCTTCAGGGAAGCCTGGCCAGGGATTCCTGGCGCAAGGCGATGCTGCAGCTGCGGCGCGCCCGCGGCCGGGAGCAGGCGGCCCGCACCCGGCAGTCGCAGGCGAATGCGACCCTGTCCGATTTCGAGCCCCGCTACGCCGCCAACCGGGACGCCCTCCTGCGCGCCCGTGAGGCCCGCTGGACGCATCAGCAGCTGATGGGCGAGTGCCGGCTTCGCCTGGCGGAGGCGCAGCACCAGGTTCGCATCGTCGAGGAGCGCGGCCAGGCGGTGGCCAAGGCGCTCCAGGCTGCCCGCCGGGAGATCGAGAGGCTTTCGGAATCCGAGCGTGCCGGCATCCGGGTGGTCGAAGAGCTGGAGCATGAGGTCGAGCGGACGGCCGGGGAGCTGGAAAGCGCGCTGGCGCTGGTGGAAGCCGCCTCCGCTGAAGAGTCCCGCCGGCGCGACCTCCATCACGGGCTGGAAGAGCAGCGGGCGGCTCTGCTGCAGGCGCGGCAGGACCGCCATCGCGACCGGCTCGCGGCCCAGGCGGAGATCCGCCAGGTGGAGGGGCGCCTGCAGTTCCTGGAGGAGCAGCGGCAGCAGGCCGCGGACGCGATCCAGGAATGGGCCCTTCGATCGCTGGCGCTCGAGGCGGAGCTTGGTGAGCGCGCGCGCTCGGCGCAGCTCGCGTCCGAGGAGGCCGGCCGCTGCGCCGCCGCCCTCGACGACCTCGAACGTCAGGCGGTGGCGCTGAGCGAAGCGCACGCCCAGGCCGAGCGGGCAGCGGTAGAGGCCGCGGCTGTCTGCCGGGCCCGGGAGGCAGAGGCCGCCGCCCTGCGCGTCATGCGCGATCGGAGCGACCGGCCGAGCCCGCTGGCGCAGGCGGCTCTTGCGCTGCGCCCGCTCGTGGAAATGGTCTCGGTCGAAGAGCGGCATCGCGCCGCCGTCGAGGCCGCGCTGGAAGGCGCGCTCTCGGCCTGGGTGGCCCTGGACGCGCCTGGCGCCGAGCGCGCCATCGACCTGCTGCGGGGCAATCCAGCCGCACTCCGCGAGACGATCCTGCTCGATCCCGCCCTGGTACGAGGCTCGATGGTCCCCCTCGCCCTGCGCAGCCTGCGTTCCGTCATCAAGGCGGATGCCGCCCTCGATCCGCTGCTCAGCCATCTGCTGGAAAGGATGGCGCTCGTGGATACGCTGGCCGAGGCCCAGGAGGTGGTGGCCGCGCATCCGGACCTGCGGGCGGTCACTCTCGATGGCGAGCTGGTCACCGGCTGGTCTTACCGCGGCGGCCGCAGCGAACGCGCGCCCCTTCAGCTTCAGGCGCAGATCCGCGAGGTGGAGGAGGCGCTGGCCGCTGCCCTCGAGGCTCGCGGCGCCGCGGAGAGAGGGCTGGAGGGGCGCAAGGCCGCCCTCCGCGGGCTCGTCGACGACCGCGCCGCCGCTGCCGCCGCGCTGGAGGGCTGCCGGGCTCGCGACGGTGAGCTCGTGGGCCGCCTCCACGCGGCCCGCAGCGCCTTCGAGCGGGAGGGCGAGGCTGGCCGGCGAATGGAGGAGCCGCTGAAACGGGTGCTACGGCTGCGCGGCGAGGCCGGGAGCGAGCTTGATGAACTGAGCCGGCGGGAGCAGGAGATGGCGCGCCTGGAGGAGCGGATCCAGGATGACCTGCGCCGGACCGAGGCAGACCTGGCTCAGGCGGCAGGCGAGCTCACCGGAGCGTTGCAGCGGCGCCAGGAGATGGAGCTGCAGACCGCGCTCGCCCGGCAGCGCCACGAGGACCTGGTCCGCCAGCTGGCTCGGGCGCGCGACGCCTGGCGCTCTCACGGCGACGACCTCGCCCAGCGCACGGCGGCCGCAGGGGCGCTTGCGGCTGAGCCCGCCCGCCTCCGGGACGAAGGCGCCCACTGGCTCGACCGCCTGCGGGCGATCGAGGCCGAGCTGGAATCGCTGGAGGCGGCCCCGCTTCCCGATGCGGGAGCTCTGTCCGCGATGGAGGCGCAGGTCCGCGAGGACGAGCAGCGCAATGTCGCCCTGCAGGTGGAGGTCGCTCACACGGACGACGCCGTCGAGGCGGCGGTGACCGAGGTCGAGACGGCGCAGACCGAGGTCGATCGCTGCGCGCTCGCCCTGCGTGACGACCCGGGCAGTCTGGACGAGGAGGAGGTGCCCGAGCTCGATTGGCAGAAGACGGAGCGAGAGGTCGCCCGGCTTCAGCGGCAGCTCAACGCCATGGGCGCCGTCAACCTACTCGCTCCCGAGGAGTACGACCAGGTGAGCGATCGCTGCCAGACACTCACCTCCCAGCTTCAGGACCTGGAGGACGCGTCGACTCAGCTGCTCGAGCTGCGCCGGCGGCTGGAGCAGGAGATCGACGATCGTTTCCGCACCGTCTTCCAGGCGGTGGCCATCAATTTCCAGGAGTTCTTCGGCGAGCTCTTCCCGGGCGGCCGCGCCACTCTCCGCCTCGAGGACGAGGTGGAGGATCCGCTCGACGCCGGCGTGGAGATCCTGGCGCAGACGCCGGGCAAGCGCCTGCAGCAGCTGACGCTCCTCTCCGGAGGGGAGCGGGCGCTGACCGCGCTGGCCTTCCTCTTCGCCCTTCAGGCCGTGAACCCCAGTCCCTTCTACGTGCTCGACGAGGTCGACGCCGCGCTCGATGACGCGAACGTGGTTCGCTTCAACCGTGTTCTGGCCCGGCTGGCGCGGGAGCAGCAGTTCCTGATCGTGACCCACAACCACTCGACCATGGCCCAGGCCGAGGTCCTCTACGGGGTCACCCTGGCCGAGCACGGGGTCTCGCGGATCGTCTCCGTCCGCCTGAACCAGGACGAGGCGATGCCGCGGCTGCGTGAACGCACCGCCTGAGGACCAGCCCGCCTCAGCGCGACCCGGCTTCTGGCGGCGCTTCAGCCAGAACCTGGAGGCCGGCCGCCGCGCCTACGTCGCCGACCTCAAGGAGGTCTTCGGCCGGCCGGCCATCGACCCCACCTTCTGGGACGACCTGGAAGCCACCCTCCTCGCCGCCGATACCGGCGTCGCCGTCGCCACGCGCGCGGTCGAGCGCCTGCGCCAGGAGGCGGCGGGCGCGCACCTGAGAACGCCGGCCGACGCGCTGGCTCACCTCAAGGGCATCCTCGGGGCCGAGATGGCGCCCCGGCCGCGGAGCCTCAATCTCGACGGCCGTCCTGCCGTGGTCCTGGTCGTCGGCGTCAACGGCTCGGGCAAGACGACCACCATCGGGAAGCTGGCTTTCTGGCTCCGCCGCCAGGGCCGCCGGCCGCTGCTGGCCGCCGCCGACACTTACCGGGCCGCCGCCATCGACCAGCTGCGCGCCCTGGCCCAGCGGGCGCAGGTCGAGGTGGTCGCGCACCAGCCTGGCGCCGACCCGGGCGCCGTCGCCTTCGACGCGGTGCAGGCGGCGCTGGCTCGCGGCGCGGACGTGGTCCTGGTCGACACCGCCGGCCGGCTGCACACGCGGGCCGACCTGATGGAGGAGCTGCGCAAGGTCCGCCGGGTGCTGCAGCGCCTCGATCCCAACGCGCCGCAGGAGGTCCTCGCCGTGCTCGACGCCCACGTCGGCCAGAACTCGGCCCGCCAGGTCAAGGTCTTTGCCGAGGCCATCGGCCTCACCGGGCTGGCGGTCGCGAAGCTGGACGGCACGGCGCGAGCCGGGGTGGTGCTCGGCATCGAGGAGGAGCTCGGAGTGCCGACTAAACTGGTGGGGATCGGGGAGGGCCTCGAGGACCTCGACGCCTTCGACCCGTCCGAGTACCTGGACGCGCTCTTGCGCATGGAGGCCACATGAAGCGGACTGAGGCCGAAGAGACGTTCGTCAAGCTGGTGACGGCGAGCGGCATGCCCGAAGCCGACCTCTGGAAGGCCGTCCTGGAGGCGGCCGGGATCACGGTACACCTGCGCAACGAGGCGATGGGATCGCTGCTAGGTGTCACCAGCGACACGCTCGGCGCGGTCGACCTCTGGGTGCCCAGGGACGACGCCGCCCGCGCGCTCGAGGTCTTACAGGACGAGCGGATCGAGTCGGGCGAGGACGAGGAGGAAGCCTGACCGCAGGCGCGCCGGTGAGCCTCACGGGGAGGCCGGTCGTCGAGGTCGAGGGACTCGTCAAGCGCTACCGCAAAGCGAGCGTGAATGCCGTCGACGGCATCTCGTTTTCGGTCGAGTCCGGCGCGTTCTTCGCCCTGCTCGGTCCCAACGGCGCGGGCAAGACCACCACCATCTCCGTCCTCACCACCACCCTGGCGCCCACGAGGGGACACCTGCGCATAGGCGGCTTCGACGTCACCGCCTCGCCGGCGGCCGTGCGCCGCCAGGTCGGGATCATATTTCAAAATCCGAGCCTCGACGGGAACCTCACCGGGGAGGAGAACGTCCGCCTTCACGCCATCCTCTATGGCCTGTACCCCTATCGGCCGAGGTTCACGCTCATGCCCGCGGCCTATCGAGGGCAAATCGCCGACCTCGCGGCGATGCTCAACATCGAGGAGGAGATCTTCCGGCCCATCCGAACCCTGTCGGGTGGCACTCGGCGCAAGCTGGAGATCGTTCGCAGCCTGACGCACCATCCCCGAGTGCTCTTTCTCGACGAGCCGACTCGCGGCCTGGACGCCGCCAGCCGTCGCGACCTCTGGCGTCATCTGCGAAGCGTCCAGGATACTGGTACCACCGTCTTTCTGACCACGCACTATCTCGAGGAGGCGGAGGCCGCCGACGCCGTCTGCATCATCAACAAGGGCCGAGTGGTGGCGCAGGGCAGTCCGTCGCAGCTTAAGGCCCAGCTCACCACTGAGGCATTGGTAGCGGACGCGCTCGATCGGCCACGATTACGTGAGGAGCTGACCGCACGCGGAATCCCCTTCACTCAGACACCCGCCTTTCGCATTCCGCTGAACGGGAGGACGGCTCAGGAGGTGATCAGAGCCATCGAGACGCCCCTCAACCTGCTGCGCATCGAGGCGCCGACGCTCGAGGAGGCCTATCTGGCCATCGTGGAGCGCGAATGAACCCCTCGGTCCTGCTGCAGGAGGGGAATGCCGCGGCCGCGATCGCGCAGCGCGACCTGATGAAGCTCCTGCGCGACCGCCCTCGCCTGATCACGACGCTCCTCTTTCCCCTGCTCTTCATCGGGGTCCTCGGCGGAAGCCTGCAGACGAACCTGGGCCACAGCGCGGGCGTCAATTTCCTCACCCTCACGTTCACGGGCGTGCTCGCCCAGACTCTCTTCCAGTCGGCGTCCCAGGGCCTGATCTCGCTGATCAACGACCGCGAGAACGATTTCAGCCAGGAGATGTTCGTCGCACCCATCTCCCGCTACACGATCGTGGTGGGTAAGATCCTGGGCGAATCGCTGGTCGCCCTCCCCCAGGGCCTGACCATCCTGGTCTTCGGCGCGATCTTCCTACGTCCCGATGCGGTTCAGCTGCTGATGCTCATGGTGGCCTCCGTGCTGGTGAGCCTGTTCGGCGGCGCATTCGGAGTTCTGGTGCTGGCCAACTTCGCCAGCCAGCAGACGGCCAACCAGGTCTTCAGCTTCGTCATGATTCCCCAGTACTTCCTGGCCGGCGTCTTCTATCCGATCAAGACGATGCCACCGGGCCTCAACCTGCTGTCCATCGTCTCGCCGATGCGCTACGCGGTGGACCTTGCCCGTGGGCTCTACTACGCCGGGCGGCCCGAGTACGCTCGGATCGTCCTCGAGCCGCCGCTCGTCGACCTGGCCGTGCTCATCACCCTGTTCACGCTCTTCCTGGTGGTCGGTACCGCTCTCTTCGTCCGAGGTGAACGCTTCCGCTGAGGCTGCAGGCCGGCGAGCCGGAGCCTTCAGGCTATACTGTCAAGGCCAAATGCTTGACAGGACACGCCGGCGCCAGCGCAGGCTCCGCCTGCTCGACCTCTACGCCTCGCTCCTGACGGAGCACCAGCGCCGGGTACTGCATCTGGCCTGGGAGGAGGACTGGTCCTACGGCGAGATCGCGACCCGCGAGAAAGTGAGCCGGACCGCGGTCTACGACATCGTCCGCCGTACCGGCCAGAGCCTCGAGAGCTACGAGCGCAAGCTGCGGCTCGACCGGGAGCGAGCCCTGCGCCTGCGCTCGATGGAGCGCCTGCGCCGGCGGCTGGGCCTGCTGGAGCGGGAGTGCGGCGCCCTGGCGCGCGTGATCGCCAGGACGGCCTGAGGAGCCGGGCGATATGTTCGATTCCCTCAGCGAGCGGCTGGACGCCGTCTTTCGCAAGCTCACCGGCCGGGGCAAGCTCTCCGAGGCCGACGTCGAAACCGGCCTGCGCGAGGTCCGCCTGGCCCTACTCGAGGCGGACGTGAACTACAAGGTCGCCCGCGACTTCATCGCCCGCATCCGGGAGCGAGCCGTCGGCGCCGAGGTCATGGAGAGCCTGACGCCCGGCCAGCAGCTGGTGAAGATAGTCCACGACGAGCTCGTCGTCCTGCTCGGTACGGAGCGTGCGCCCCTGACCTACGCCCCGGCACCTCCCACGGTGGTGGTGCTGGCCGGCCTGCAGGGGTCGGGCAAGACCACCACGGCTGCCAAGCTGGCCCTTCACGTACGCCGCGAAGGGCATCGTCCCCTGCTGGTCTCGACTGACGTGCGGCGCCCGGCCGCCATGGAGCAGATCGAGGTCCTGGCCCGCAGCCTGTCACTGCCGTCCTTCGCTCCCCGGGGGACGCTCCCGGTCGAGATCGCGCGGCGGTCGCCCGAAGAAGCCCGCCGGGTCAACGCCGACGTCATCCTGCTGGACACCGCCGGGCGGCTCCAGGTCGAGACCGAGCTGCTCCAGGAGCTGAGATCGATCGTCGACGCCGTCCCGGCGCGACACTTGATCCTGGTGCTCGACGCGATGACCGGTCAGCAGGCGGTCGCCGTCACCACGGCCTTCCAGGAGACCGTGCCCCTGACCGGCGCCGTCCTGAGCAAGACCGACGGCGATGCCCGCGGCGGCGCCGCGCTCTCGCTGCGCGCGGTGACCCAGATTCCGATCCAGTTCGTGGGCACGGGCGAGAAGCTCACCGACCTGGAGGTCTTCTATCCGGACCGGATCGCCTCTCGCATCCTGGGCATGGGCGACGTGATGTCCCTGATCGAGAAGGCCCAGGAGCACGTCGACGTCGAGCAGGCGCAGGACATGGAGAAGCGGCTGCGCCAGGGCCGGCTGACCCTGACCGACTTCATGGACCAGCTCCGGCAGATCAAGAAGATGGGTCCGCTGGAGGGCCTGATCGGGATGCTGCCCGGCGCGGGCCGGATCAAGGACCTCGCCGGCGCCATGCCGAGCGACGGCCAGCTCCGGCAGATGGAGGCGATCATCCTCTCCATGACACCGCTCGAGCGTGAGCGTCCGGAGCTGATCGACGGAAGTCGCCGGCGGCGGATCGCGCGGGGCGCGGGCACGGACCTGGCCTCGGTGAACCGCCTGCTCAAGGGCTTCAACCAGATGCAGCAGATGATGAAACAGATGGGCAAGGGCAGAGGAAAGGGAACGCGCGGACTGCCCATCGATCCCGCGCAGCTCTTAAGGTGACAAAAGGAGGTTCATTGCACGGATGTCGGTAAAGATTCGACTGCGAAGGATCGGCGCCAAGAAGCACCCCTACTACCGCCTGGTGGTGGCGGACACGCGGTCGCCCCGGGATGGCAAGTTCATCGAGATCCTCGGGACGTATGACCCGATGAAGGAGCCGGCGAAGCTGACCATCGACGAGGAGAAGGTTAGGTCGTGGCTGAAGAAGGGTGCGCGGCCCTCCGATACGGCTCGCGCCTTCCTGATCAAGCAGGGACTGCTGCCCAGGGAATCGGCGCGCAAGCGTCCCACCAAACCGCCCAAGGCTGCAACCGAGCCGGCGCCTGCGGCGACCGGTGAGGGCGCCTAGTGTACGACTACACCGAGCTTGTCAGCTACATCGTCAGGTCGATCGTGTCCAAGCCGGATGACGTCACGGTGATGCTGGTCGAAGGCGATCGCACCAACCGGGTCGAGGTCAGGCTGGCCGCCGAGGACGTGGGCAAGGTGATCGGTCGCGGCGGCCGCAACATCGATGCCATTCGCTCGGTGGTCCGCGCCGCCGCTCTCAAGAACCACGACCGGGTGATGGTCGAGATCGTGTGACCTCAGAGCCGCCTTCCCTGCGGGTTGGACGCGTCCTGCGAGTGCACGGCGTGGCGGGCGCGGTCCGGGTGGAGTCGCTGACCGATTTCGCAGACCGGTTTCGCAGAGGAGCGCGGCTGGAGGCCAACGGCCGGCGGCTGACGGTGGCGTCGGTGCAGCCGGCGGACCGCGGAATGATCGTGCGTTTCGAGGAGGTCGCGGACCGGAGCGCGGCGCGGAGCCTGATGGGCGCTTACCTGACGGTCCCGCTCACACAGGCGCGCGCTCTGCCGCCCGGCCGCTTCTATCATTTCCAGC
>VBIC01000054.1 GCA_005881425.1 Chloroflexota bacterium
ATCTCAGTACTCCGTCTCCATCGTGGATTCCGCGGAAATCGTGACCCCGTTGCCCGAGGCGTCCCGGATCACAGGGATCCAGGGCTGGAAGAGGAACGTGATCCGGATGTGCACCGGGTGATGGCCGGTAGGCTGTCCGATGCCGTCGCTGTAATAGATCAGGCCGGTGTTGGGCGCGGTCGGCGTCTTAGGACACCCTGCGGTGGTTTCGGGGAGATCCTTGCAGGCGTTGTCGACGGTCAGGAAGAAGCCGCCACCGAGCTTGCTCTGGATCGCCGTCACCACCTGGCTCTGCACGGGAAGGGGATTGTCGTAGGGAATTGCCGCGCGAGCCCCTTCCCGGGCCGCGTCCGAGATCGAGTTGTAGATGTAGATCGCCCGCCCCAGGTCGATCGTGCCCAGGAGGAGCATGAAGAAGACCGGGGCGAGCACGGCGAATTCGACCATCGACTGTCCATTCCGACGCCGGACCAGGGTGTGCATCAGTATTCCGTCCGGAAGGTGGCGCTGGTGTTGAGCCGCAGCGGGTCACCTATCAGGCTGCCGATGATCGGGGTGATGAAATGGAACTGGTACTGGGCCGAGACCGTGACCGCCGTCAGGCAGGTGCCGCTGGTGCCGCACGTCGCCACCCGTCCACTCGGTCCGCTCGCGGAGGGGGCGATCTGGAAATCAGGCGCGTTGCATGACTGAATCTGGAACCCGGTGTTGGCGAGCTCCTGCTCCAGCCGCAAGCAGACGTTGCCATCGTCGGGGACCGGGCAGTTGCCTCCCGGCGAGGTGGCGGGCGGCATGGCGTTGCACCCGGGGTTGAGTCCGTAGTAGTTGGGCAAGGCCGCATAGCGCGCGGCTTCGCGGACCGCGTTGGTGAGCGCGATCTGGAAGTAGAAGGCCCGGCCGAGATCGAGGAAGCCCATCATGCCGATCACGAGGAAAGGAACCATGACGGCCATCTCGGCCAGGGCCTGGCCACGCGAACGTCGTCTCATGGCGTGCACCTGTTCAACGCCAGCCTAGGGCAGGGCCTTCCTCAATCCCAAGAGGAGTTCGCCACCGTGACGAGACCGTCGCGACTCTGTTGCGGCTCTCTTTCCGAAGCCGTTACCGTTCCGTCGTAAGACGAGACGTAAGGTCGGCCGGACCGTCATCCCTTTCGGAGGGCGCCGCGGTCGGGCGGCGGCTCAACCGGTCCGGGTCAGACTCAGGCTCGCCTCCTGGAGGACGTCCTTGATCGCGTCGACGGCGTAATCCACGTCCTTATGGCTGACGCCTCGGTGGGTCACCATGCGAACACGGGAGGGCGTGGCCCGGTCCATCCGGACGCCGCGCGCCGCGCAGAGATCCAGGAAACGCTGCGCCGTGAGCGGCGGCGTGCAGTCGACGAAGACCATGTTGGTCTCGACCCGGTCGAGGTCCAGCGCGATCCCGCGCAGGCCGGCGATCCCCTCGGCCAGCACCCGGGCATTGACGTGGTCCTGCTCGAGCCGCGGGATCATCTCCTCCAGGGCGCACAGGCCCGCGGCCGCGATCACGCCGGCCTGCCGCATGCCGCCGCCCAGCAGCTTGCGCATCCGGTGGGCTCGGCCGATGAACCCGGCGCTCCCGGCCAGCATCGAGCCGACCGGCGCGCTGAGTCCTTTGGAGAGGCAGAACATGACCGAGTCGACCGGGGCGGTCAGGCTCGCGGCCGGGACCCTGAGGGCAACCGCGGCATTGAAGATCCGGGCGCCGTCGAGGTGGACGGGGAAACCGTGTTCGTGGGCCACCTCGCTGAGCGCCGCGGTCTGCGCCGCCGAGAGGCAGATTCCCCCGGCCCGGTTGTGGGTGTTCTCGAGACAGAGCAGGCCTGTCCGAGGCTGGTGGGGATCGTCCTCACGGACCGCCGCCCGGACCTGCTCCGGCAGGAGGCGCCCCGCTGGGGCGACGAGCGTTCTGAACTGCAGGCCACCGGCGACGGCTCCGCCGGCCGCCTCGTAGTGAACGACGTGACTCTCGCTGTCCAGGACGACCTCTTCGCCCCGGCGCGTGTGAGCGAGCAGCGCGCAGAGGTTGCCCATGGTGCCGCTGGGCACGAACAGCGCCGCCTCCTTGCCGACCATCGACGCAGCGCGTTCCTGCAGATGGTGGACAGTGGGGTCCTCGTCCCAGACGTCGTCGCCGACCTCCGCGGCGGCCATGGCTTTCCGCATCGACTCCGTGGGCAGCGTGAAGGTGTCGCTGCGCAGCTCGACCACCCGGGTCATGGACTCCATTCTGGCGCCGCCGTCAGGATCCCAGCTGGGCGTAGATCAGCGGCCTGGGACTGAGCACCTCGGAGATGGCCAGGTCGGCCTTCCGCTCGACGCTGACCTGGACTCGTGTCTGCAGGCTGCTGGCGGAGATCTCGGCCGCCGCCTGGAGCTGTTCGGGATCGCCGATGACCCGCAGCAGATAGGGTGATGACACTCGATGACCGTCGATGGTCAGGTCGTTACCCCGTGAGACCACCGGGGTGCTGGCGTTGAGCCGGTAGCCGTTGACGGCGAAGGCCTCAGCCCCCGCGTTGCGGAGGTCGTTGAGCGCGTCCTCCAGCTCGAAGTCCATCACCGGCCCCATGATCCGGATCTCGAGGCCCGGGCCGTGCACGGGGAGGGTGCCGTTGACCGCGCCCAGCACCTGCACCTCTTTGTCCAGAGCCCGGGTGTCCGCGCCGCCTGTGGCCAGGGCCTGCTCCAGGGCGACCCGGCGCTGGCCGAGCGTCACCGTCTGCTGGAGCAGGTCGCTGTTGCCGTGATTCAGGTCGTTGATCAGCAGGGCCACGCTGGTGTTGTCCTGGTTGCTCAGGCTCTGGTCGACGCGCGCCTGGGAGCGGATTTGAATCACCAGGAGCAGCCCGAGGACGAAGGCGATCAGGCTGACCGCGAAGATCCGCTGGCCCCGCGCCGTGCGGTCAGCTGACAGGCTGAGCATGGCGAAGGATGAAGATGGCGTCGTAGCTGCGCACCGTCAGCCGTGTGGCCCGCTGCCATTTGAGGTCCAGGCCATAGATGCGGCTGCGGCTCTTCAGCTCGGCCAGGTGATTGGAGTCCGTCAGTCCCGCCTCCAGCGCCGGTGGATCGCCGATCGCCGTGACCTGGTAAGGGCCGGTCAGGCGGCTCGCCGTGTTGACCAGGATGTTCACCCCTGCATAGAAGAAGGAGGTGGTGGGAACGACCCGCTGGTCGTTGACCGCCACCGCCTCGGCACCCTGGGCCCAGAGCAGGTTGACCAGGTCCTGCAGGTCCTGGTAGTGGACGATCCAGCCCAGCGAGCGGTCGGTCGGGTCATTTGGATTGCGGCCGTCGTGGACCGTGATGGTGACCCCCGGGCCGTGGAGCGGCGAGAGGCCGACCGCGACGCGCTCCCGGTCCAGCTCCTGCTTGGCCGCCTGGGCGGCGCTGGAGCGCTGCGCGCTCTGGTCCTCCAGCTGCTGGACCTGTCCCTGGAGCTGGTGGACAGAGGCGCTCAGGCGCTGGCGCTGGCCTTCGAGATCGGCGACGCTCTGCCGCAGCGCCTGGTCGCGGGCGAAGCGGTTGGAGGAGACGACCGGCTGGCTTCGGAACTGGGTCGCGACCATCAGGGCCAGCAGGAAGGCGGCCAGGGAGGCGCTGGCCAGGACCGAGGTGCGGGGGGTCATGAATGGCGTGTAGTGTAGGCAAGGCCGCCTGGGTATCGTTGCGAAGGGTGGAGGCCGGGCGTACGATTCGGCCTCAGGAGTCCATCCAGGCAGGAGGAGTCAATGGCCCAGAAAATCGAGGCCCCTGAGCGCAGGCAAGCCGCCGAACCCGAGCGGGAGCGTCCGAATCCTTGGCGGATCGCCCAGCAGCAATTCGACATCGCGGCCCGTGTGCTGGGGCTCGATCCCAGCATGGCCGGGGTCCTGCGGGAGTGCAAGCGCGAGCTGATCGTGACTTTTCCGGTGCTCATGGACGACCGCACCATCCAGATGTTCACCGGCTACCGGGTGCACCACAACGTCGACCGGGGCCCCGCCAAGGGCGGGATCCGGTATCACCCGGGCGTCAACATCGACGAGGTCAAGGCGCTCGCCATGTGGATGACCTGGAAGTGCGCGGTGGTAGGAATCCCCTATGGAGGCGCCAAGGGCGGCGTCACCGTCGACCCCAAGAAGCTGAGCCGCAACGAGCTGGAGAACCTGACCCGGCGGTTCACCAGCGAGATCAGCATCCTGATCGGGCCGGATCGCGACATCCCGGCGCCGGACGTGAACACCAACGCCCAGATCATGGCATGGATGATGGACACCATCAGCATGCACGCGGGTCACTCCGTGCCCGCCGTGGTCACGGGCAAGCCGCTGGGCATCGGCGGTTCCGAGGGCCGGCCGGAGGCGACTGGACGGGGCTGCCAGATCACCACCCTCGCAACCCTCAAACACCTCGGCATCCGGCCACAGGACGCCACCGTGGCGGTGCAGGGAGTCGGCAACGTCGGCTACACGACCGCCAAGCTGCTGCAGCAGTCCGGATGCAAGGTGATCGCCGTCAGCGATACCAACGGCGCCTGCTACAACGAGGGCGGGATCGACCTGGACGAGGTGGTCCGGGAGAAGGAGCTCAACGGCCGGCTGCGCCAGAAGGTCTGCCAGTTCATCAGCAACGACGAGCTGCTCGAGTTGCCGGTGACGGTGCTGGTGCCGGCGGCGCTGGAGAACCAGATCACGGCCCGCAACGCGAACCGGATCAAGGCCAGGATCATCTGTGAGGGGGCGAACGGTCCCACCACCCCGGAAGCCGACGAGATCCTTACCGACAAGGGGGTGTTCATCATCCCTGACATCCTGGCCAACGCAGGTGGGGTGACAGTCTCCTACTTCGAGTGGGTCCAGGACCTCCAGGAGTTTTTCTGGGACGAGCACGACATCAACGAGCGCCTGGAGCGGATCATGCTCCGCGCCTTCGACAACGTGCTCCGGGTGAGCCTGGACAAGAAGGTCAACATGCGCACGGCGGCCTACGTCCTGGCGGTCGACAAGGTGGCCCAGGCGACGACTATCCGGGGCATCTACCCGTAAGAGACTTACCGGGCGCATTTGCGGCTCGCGGACGGCCCGCGCGCGGCCCGGCCGCAGAATTCCAATGCGGCCGAGATGCCTGGCACGGGCCTGCTCATGCCTCAAACGCTCGCGTGGCACGCCTCGCGCCGCTCGCGTGGGCCGGCGGGCCCGGCGCGCCCTGGCTCGCCACCGCTGACGCGGCGTCTCGCTCCTCAAGGCTCGGCGCTTCGCGCCTCGCCGTCTCAGGACTTGAGGTTGGCGACCACGGCCCCCGTCAGGGTCACGAGCTGGGCTGGGCTGATCGGGAACACGTGGTGAGGCGTGCCGGCCGCCGCCCAGACCTGGGCGTACTGGAGCAGGTCGCGATCGATGTAGGTCTCGATCGGATGGGGGAACCCGGCCGGGGGGACGCCCCCGATCGCATAGCCCGTGTAGCGGCGCACCGCCTCGGCATCGGCCTTGCGGCAGGCGGCGCCGGTGAGTCCCTCGAGAGCCGCCGGGTCCAGGCGGTTGGCGCCTGACACGAGCGCGAGCACCGGGCGGTCGCCGGCCAGAAATAGCAGGGACTTGACGATCTGGGCTACCGCGGTGCCGATCGCCGCGGCCGCCTCGGCCGCGGTCCGTGTCGAGTCCGGGAACTCGGTGACCTGGATCGACAGGCCGCGATCCTGCAGAGCTGCCCGGACCCGGTCCACCGAGGAAATCACGCTGCTCATGACTGCTGCTTCGCGATATAATGCCGAAAACCCAGCTGTTCGAGGACTACGCATACCTTGATTCGCCCGCTCCCGTCGCCGCGAGTGCCCAGCGCATGAGCGTGCGCACGCCGGAGCGGCCCGCCGCCGACCTGCTGGCGGAGACGCACGAGCTGGGCAGGTTCAAGCGGGCCCGGCGAGCCTACGGATTCGACGAAGTGGCCCTGGTCCCGGGCGGCGTGACCATCAATCCTCAGGACGTCGACATCAGCCTCAGGCTGGGGCCGCTCACGCTGGCGCTCCCCATTCTCGCCGCCGCCATGGACGGCGTGGTCGACGTCCGCTTCGCCATCGAGATGGGCCGCCTGGGAGGGCTTGCGGTGCTCAACCTGGACGGGCTCCAGACCCGCTATGAGGATCCCGACGCGGTCCTGGCCGAGATCAGCCAGGCCACGGCGTCGCAGGTCAACGCCCTCCTCCAGCGCATCTACCGCGAGCCGGTACGGGAGTCCTTGATCGAGACCCGGATCCGGGCCGTCAAGGAGGCCGGCGTGCCGCTGGCCGTCTCCACGGTGCCGGCCCAGGCTGCGTCGCGCGCCCGCCTGGTAGAAGAAGCCGGCGCCGACTGCCTGGTCGTTCAAGGCACGGTCCTGACCGCCCGCCACGTATCCCGCTCCTACGCTCAGCTCTCGTTCTCGCGGCTCTGCGCCGGGCTCTCGATCCCGGTCATTGCCGGCAACTGCGTCGAATACCACACCGCGCTGGAGCTGATGGAGACCGGTATCGCCGGCATCCTGGTGGGCGTCGGTCCGGGCGCGGCCTGCACCACGCGGGGTGTGCTTGGCGTCGGCGTGCCGCAGGTCACGGCGACGAGCGACGTCGCGGCGGCGCGCGAGACCTACGTCCGCCAGCGCGGGCGGCGCGTCCTGGTCATCACCGACGGCGGGATGAGGGTCGGCGGGGACGTGGCCAAGGCATTCGCGGCCGGCGCGGACGCGGTCATGATCGGCTCGATCTTCGCAGGAGCCGAGGAGGCGGCGGGCCGGGGCAATCACTGGGGCATGGCCACGCCGGATCCAAACCTGCCCCGGGGTACTCGCATCAAGGTCTCCCGACGCGCCCCCCTGCGCGAGATTCTGACGGGACCGGCCCGGGTCGACGACGGGACCCAGAACCTTGCCGGGGCGCTGCGCTCGGCGCTGGGTGTCTGCGGCGCCAAGGACCTGCTCGACTTCCAGCAGACGGAGATGGTGATCGCGCCCGCGATCCAGAACGAGGGCAAACTCTCCCAGCAGGCCCAGCACGTGGGGATGGGCTCATAGCACTCGGCCGCCTCGAAGCCGGGACGCCGGCCGCCGCGGTCGCGGGCCGTCCGGGCCCCGCCGAGCTGGTCCTGGTGCTCGACTTCGGGTCGCAGTACAGCCAGCTGATCGCGCGGCGAGTGCGCGAGCAGGGCGTCTACTGCGAGCTGGTGCCGGGCACGACGCCCTGGCCGGCCCTCGAGGCCCGCAGGCCGCGGGCCCTGATCCTATCCGGTGGGCCATCCAGCGTCTACGATCCGGGAGCTCCGCTCTGCGACCCGGCCGCCCTGCGGTCCGGGGTGCCGGTGCTCGGCATCTGCTACGGCATGCAGCTGCTCGCCCAGCAGCTCGGTGGCCGGGTCCAGCGGGGGAGCCGTCAGGAGTACGGCCCGGCCACGCTCGAGGTCGACGACCCGGAAGCTCTCTTCCGCGACCTGCCCGGGGAGCTGCCTGTGTGGATGAGCCATGGCGATACCGTCCTGGAGGCGCCGGAAGGGTTCCGTCCGCTGGCCCACTCGGCCAACTCCGCGGTCGCGGCCATGGGCGACGGCCTCGGCCGCTACGGCATCCAGTTCCATCCCGAGGTCATCCATACCCCGCAGGGCAGCGCCATCCTGCGCAACTTCCTCTATGGCGTCGCCCAGCTGCATGGAGACTGGCGTCCGGCGGCGGTGATCGAGGAGGCGGTGGCGGCCATCCGCCGCCAGGTCGGCTCAGGCCACGTGCTCTGCGCCCTGTCGGGAGGTGTCGACTCCGCGGTCTGCGCCACTCTGGTCCATCGCGCGATACCAGGCCAGCTGACCTGCCTTTTCGTGGACAACGGTCTGCTCCGCCGGGACGAAGGGCGCCGGGTCGAGGAGGTCATGCACCGTCACCTCGGCATTCCCCTGCGCCGCGCCGACGCGGAGGATGCTTTCCTGCACGCCCTCGAGGGCGTGGTCGATCCGGAGGAGAAGCGGCGGAAGGTCGGGGCGACCTTCATCGCCGTCTTCGAAGCCGAGGCCCGCCGGCTCACCGGGGTGGACTTCCTGGCCCAGGGCACCCTCTACCCGGACGTGATCGAGAGCACGAGCCACGACACCGTGGGGGCGCAGCGGATCAAGACGCACCACAACGTCGGAGGCCTCCCCGTGGACCTGCGCTTCGAGCTGGTCGAGCCTTTGCGCTACCTCTTCAAGGACGAGGTGCGGGCCATCGGCACAGCTCTCGGACTGCCGGAGGACATGGTCCACAGGCAGCCCTTCCCCGGACCGGGCCTGTCCGTCCGCATCCTGGGCGAGGTCACTCGGGAGCGCCTGCAGACGCTGCGCGCCGCCGACTGGATAGTGGTCGACGAGATCAAGGCGGCCGGCCTCTATAGAGCGCTCTGGCAGTCATTCGCCATCCTGACCCCGCTGCAGAGCGTGGGCGTGATGGGCGACAACCGCACCTACGGCAACGTGGTCGCCATCCGAGCCGTGGTCAGCGACGACGGCATGACCGCTGACTGGGCGCGCCTTCCCTACGAGGTGCTGGCGAGGATGGCGTCGCGCATCGTCAACGAGGTGCCGGGGGTCAACCGCGTGGTCTACGACGTCTCCTCGAAGCCGCCGTCGACCATCGAGTGGGAATAGCCAGGAAAGGCATCGCCTGGAATGAAGGTCCTGGTCGTCGGCAGCGGCGCGCGCGAGCATGCGCTGGCCTGGAAAGCACTGCAGAGCCCGCTGACCGACGCCGTCTTCAGCGCCCCGGATAACGCCGCCACCGCGGCCATCGCAGTCAACTGCCCGGTGCAGGCGACGGACGCCGAGCAGCTTGCCCGCCTCTGCCAGGAGCGGGAGGTCGACCTGGCCATCCTCGGGCCCGACGCAGCCATCGCGGCCGGGGCGGCCGACGCCATCGAGGCCCGAGGGTGTCTGGTGTTCGGCCCCACCACGGCCGCCGGGCGGATCGAGTCGAGCAAGGTCTTCGCCAAGGAGCTCATGGCGCGGGCCGGCGTCCCGACCCCGCCCTTTCATGCCTTCACCGACCGCGAGCGCGCCAAGGACTTCGTTCGGGGCGAAGGCCGGGCCTTCGTAGTCAAGGCGGACGGGCTGGCCAAAGGGAAGGGATCGATCGTGCCCTCGAGCCAGGAAGAAACCCTGGAAGCGATCGACACTCTGATGCTGGCGCGCTCGGTCGGCGCCGCGGCCGACCGGATCCTGCTCGAGGAGAGGATCGAGGGACGCGAGGTCTCACTTCTGGCGCTGGTCGACGGCTCGCGGTCTCACCCGCTGCCCCCGGTCTGCGACTACAAGCGAGCGCTGGAGGGGGACCGCGGTCCCAATACCGGCGGCATGGGCGCTTACTCGCCTCCGGGGTTCTTCACCCAGGCCGATGCCGAGCGCGCCTGCCGGCAGGTGATCGATCCGGTGGTGGCGGCGCTGGGGGAAGCCGGCGCGCCCTACCGCGGCTGCCTTTACGCCGGACTGATGCTGTCCGACGGTGGGGTCCAGGTCCTCGAGTTCAACGCCCGCTTCGGAGATCCCGAGGCCCAGGTCCTGCTGCCTCGCCTGGACGGGGACCTGATCCCGGCGCTCGAGGCGGCCGCCGCCGGCGACCTGGGTCGGGCAGCGCTCGACTGGCGCTCCCAGGCCAGCGTCGGGGTGGTGCTCGCATCGCGTGGATATCCGGGCCCGATGGTTAAGACCGGCCGTCTAATCAATGGCCTCTTCGCGCTCGAGCCCCAGGTCTATGCCTTCCATGCCGGAACCAGCGCCTCGCCGGCCGGCTACGAGACCTCGGGCGGCCGCGTGCTCACCATCGTGGCTCTGGGGGAGACTGTGGCCGGGGCCCGCGAGCGCGCCTATCGCAACCTGGAGCGGGTCAGCTTCGAGGGTATGACCTACCGAGCGGATATCGCCGAGCGCGAGGTCGCGGCGCAGGTCGTCGGATGAGCGACGCCGCATTGGTCGGCGTCGTGATGGGTAGCGAATCCGATCGCCCCACCATGCAACGGTGTGTCGAGGTGCTCGACGGCTACGGCATC
>VBIC01000055.1:0-7151 GCA_005881425.1 Chloroflexota bacterium
GAGGGCCTGCCGGGTGACGTCGGTGCCGTCCACCCAGACCAGGGCCGCTCCGGGGGCCGGCGAAGGCGAGGTGTTGAGCTCGATGGCCACGCCCCTGGCCAGTTCCGTCAGGGCCCCGACGTCCGAGACCGGGACGGCACGGCGGCGCGCCTCCACCGTGACCGCCCGATAGAAGAGACCGGTGTCCACCAGGGCGAAGCCCAGGCGCTGCGCCACCAGGCGGCCCACGGTCGTCTTCCCCGAGCCGGCCGGGCCATCGATGGCGACGATCACGGCAGCCCCACCGCCTCGCGCAGCGCGCGAATCTCATCACGCGCCAGCGCCCGGCCGGCACCCAGGGGGAGCGCCCCCAGGCGCAGCGGTCCGATGCGAACCCGCTCCAGGTCGAGCACCCTGTGACCGAGGGCCCGCCACATCCGGCGTACCTCCCGCTTGCGCCCCTCGCGCAGCACCATGCCGATCCGGGTCTGGGTCGGCGACGCGGCCAGGACCTCGACCGCTGCCGCGCCGAACCGCTCCTCGCCCACCTGCATCCCCTGGCGCAGCCGCTGCAGCGCTCTCTCCGCCGGCGCGCCGGCGATGGTGACCCGGTATTCCTTCTCGACATGGTAACGCGGGTGCATCAGGCGGACCGCCAGCTCACCGTCGTTGGTCATCAGGACCAGGCCCCGGCTGTCGAGGTCGAGGCGCCCCACCGGGAAGAGCCTACCGCCCGCGTCCGGGATCTGCTGCAGGACGGTGGCGCGGCCACGGTCATCTCGAACCGTGGTCAGCACCCCGACCGGCTTGTTCAGCATCCAGTATTCGAGCGGCGCTCCGCCGACCTCGCGGCCGTCGATCGCGACCCGGTCCTGGCCCGGGCGGACCAGCTGTCCGACCACCGCCGGCAGGCCGTTGACCGTGACCCGTCCGGCGCCGATCAGCGTGTCGGCCTTGCGCCGGGCGGCAACTCCCGCGCCGGCGATGAATCGATTTAGCCGGACGCCGGGTCTGGCGTCGACGGCTGCGCCGACGCGGCAAGCGGCGGCAGTTCCTTAAGACTTGCCAGGCCGAGGATCTGGAGGAAGCGCATCGTGGTGCCGAAGAGCCGCGGGCTGCCCGGCGCCTCCAGGCGTCCCACCTCGGCGATCAGGCCCTTCTCCTCCAGGCTCTCGAGCACGGCTTCGCAGTTCACGCCCCGGATCTCCTCGATCCGGGCCCGGGTCAGCGGCTGGCGGTAGGCGACGATGGCTAGCGTCTCGTAGGCGGCCGGTGACAGGCGGGCCGGATACTCCGGCCGGAGCACGCGCCGCACCGTGTCCGCCTGGGCCGGGTCGGTGACCAGCTGGACCTGGTCCTGGTGCCGCTGGAGCATCAGCCCTCTACCCTCCAGCCGCTGCGCCAGCGAGGCGACGGCGGCCTCCAGCTCCGCCATGGGCGCCTGGAGTATGTCGCGCAGCTCGAGCAGGGTGACCGGACGGTTGAGGGTGAAGAGGACGGCCTCGAGCGCGCTGCTCCTGTCCGTCGCCTCCGCGACCAGCGGCTGGGACCCGGTCACGACGCCGTCCTACCCGGGTCCGGCGGCGCGGCCTTCACCCTGATCTCGCCGAAGGTGGATGACTGCGCCACGATGATCTCCCCGATTCTAATCAGCTCGAGCAGGGCGAGGAAGGTCACCACCGCCTCCAGCCGGGTCCGGGCCTGGGCGAAGACGGCGGTGAAATCCATCTCCGGATGCCGCCGCATCATGCCGCGCAGGTCCTCGAGCTTCTGCCCCAGCGAGATGTGCTCGAGCTCGACGGTGAGCTCCGGCTGCGGGGGCAGGCGATCCAGGACCTGCTGGAAGGCCGCCGCCAGGAGGTCGAGGTCGACCTTGACCCGGGCCTGCGGGATCACCTCGGGCAATAAGAGGCCGGCGAAGGTGAAGCGCCCGCTGGCGTGGCGCTGCATCAGGCCCTCGGCCAGCTCCTTGAAGCGCCGGTATTCCTCGAGCCTGCCGCGAATGGCGTCCTCCCAGGCACCGACCTCCTCTTCCTCCCCGCTGATCATCTGGGGCAGGAGCGACGCAGCCTTCAGCTGCACCAGCCGCGCCCCGATCACGAGGAACGCGGCCAGGCGCTCGGGAGGCGGAGGGTTGCGATCGATGGCCCGCAGGTAGTCCTCGGTCAGGCTGGCCAGCGGGATCGCCTTGAGGTCGACCTCCGCCCGCTGCGCCAGCGACAGGAGGAGCTCGATCGGACCGTCGAATGCCGGCGTGGCCACGAGGTAGACGGGGTCACGCTCGATCTCGACGCCGGGCCTTGCGGGGTGTGGGCCTTCGGCAGTCAATTGCGCTCGTCCGCCAGCTGGAGCCGCACGGTCAGGGGATGCGCCGGCCGGCGCGCATGGTGCTCGCTCACGATACCGGCCAGCTCGGCCGCGCCCAGCTGGCGAAGATGCTGCGCGCCGACCGCGGCGTGGTCGCGGTAGCGGGCGAGCCGGCGGGCGAAGCCGGGACGCAGACGCAGGTAGGCGCGCAGGACCGCCGGGGAGACGGCCGCCAGGAAAACGGCCTGGCTCCGGTCCAGCACCGACATGCCGGACCTGGCCTTGCCCAGGTCGTGGAGGAGCGCCGCCTGGCGGAGGAGGCGCTCGGGCCGGGTTTCGAGACGATCGACCGTGGCCAGGACGTCGAGCCCGTGCCGGCGCTCGTTACGAGGCAGTGTGGCAAACGCCGGATACAGGTTAGGGCCCAGCACCTCCAGCGCGCGGTCGCTCTCGACCCGCTGGATCCGGCCGGCGCTGTGACGCCAGAACTGCTCGACTCGATGCATGGCACCCATCAGTCGCCGTCGATCAGGGGCAGGCCCCAGCGGAGCTTGGAGCGCAGGAGGTCGAAGAAATCGATCTCCGGCTGGAAGCGGACCAGTTCGGCGCGCACCGGCGCGACCTCGATCGCCACCCTCGAGCCCGCCTCGAGCGCGACCGTCACCTGGCCGTCGCAAGTCAGGACCGCCGGCTCCCGAGGGACCCCGAGGCTGATCCGCGCGGTCTGGGGCAGGACCACCGGCCGGTTGAAGAGGCTGTGCGGGTTGAGCGGCGTGAAGACCAGGTCCTGGACGTCGGGCCTCAGGATCGGGCCGCCCAGTGAGAGCGAGTAGCCGGTGGACCCGGTCGAGGTCGCGACCACCGCACCGTCGGCGTCGAAGGCGCCGGCTCGCCGCCCGTCCACCTCGAGCTCGATCCGGATCAGGTTGAAGGTGATGGTGCTCTTGTGGACCACGACGTCATTGAGGGCCAGCCTCTCCTCCCCCTTCCCGTCCACCACGGCGCGGAGCAGGGTTCGGCCCTGGGCCTGGAAGTCGCCGCGGAGCCATCGCTCGATGGCGCTGTGAAGCTGGTTCATGGGGATTGGGACCAGGAAGCCCAGACGCCCGTTGTTGATGCCCAGCACCGGGACCCGATGGATCGCCGCCTGCCGTGCCGTCCAGAGCAGGGTGCCGTCGCCTCCGATGGAGATCAGGAGCCGGGCCTGCGCCAGGCTCTCCGGGAGAGCATCCTCGACGTCACGGCGAGCACAGTGGACCCAGACCCGAAGGCCTTCGTCCTGGAGCAGCGTGCGGGCCTCCCGTATGACGGGGAGCTCGGCATCGATCTGCGGGTGGAGCACCAGGCCCACGGCATCAGCCATGCGGCGTAATGTTATCCGTCGTCGTGGACCCTGGCGATGCCGAGCCCGTCGTGCTGCGGCCTTATCAGTGGAGCGTCCAGCAGAGCGTGATCAAGGTGCTCCTCTATCCTTCGCTGCTCGGTGTGATGGGGGCGCTGCTGGGCCTCCTCTCCGGCAACCGCGGCCTGGCGCTCGTCCTGCTTCTGGCCTTTCCCCTGCTCGCCCTCCCAGTGGCGGCGATCGTCGGCGGCCTGGTGCGGGCCAACCGCGGTACGCGGGTCACGGCCGACGCCGGGCAGGTGGTCAAGCAAGGCGTCCTGCGGACCACCATCTGCCCCAGGCGCGACCTGGAGGCGATCGTCTACGGCATGCCGGTTCGGGGCGCGCTCGAGTGCCAATTCGTGCGTAGGGACGGGGCCACGGCGTTCCGGATCACGCTCGCCCCCTGGGTCGCGCTCCAGCACGACCTCAAGAGGTTCGCCGCCGCCCTCGACGTACCGCTGCGTCCCAACCGTTGGGTCCGTCACTTCAAGCTCTGAGCCTGCCGCTTCAGGAACAGGAAGAACTCACGGTTGCCGCGGGCTCCCAGGATAGGCGACTCCATCTGCCCCGCCACCGTGTAGCCGGCTGTGGCGGCGAACGCCCTCAGCTCCAAAAGGACCGCGTCGTGCTGCTCGGGCCGGCGCACGATCCCACCTCTGCCGACCTGGCCCCTGCCGACCTCGAACTGCGGCTTGACCAGGGCGATGACCTCCCCGGGCGGCTGGAGCAGGGCCCCCGTCACCGGCAGGACCAGGCGGAGCGAGATGAACGATACGTCGATGACGGCGAAGTCGGCGGGGTGCGGGAGCCCGGAGAGGTGGCGCACGTTGACCCGTTCCAGCACGGTCACTCGGGGGTCCTGGCGCAAGCTGAAGGCGAGCTGGCCGTAGCCGACGTCGAGGGCGATCACCCGGGCCGCTCCCCGGCGGAGCAGCACGTCGGTGAAGCCGCCGGTCGACGCCCCGACGTCGAGGCCGGAGCGACCCCTGGGTTCGAAGGCGAAGGCGTCGAGGGCCGCGGCCAGCTTCTCGCCGCCGCGGCTGACGTAGGTCCGGCGGCTTTCCAGCGCCAGCTCGACGTCGGGATCCACCAGCTGGTCCGAGCGCTCGCCCGGGCTTCCCGCCACCCGCACCAGCCCCGCCTGGATCAGCGCCTGGCCTCGCTGGCGCGAGGGCACCAGCCCGCGCAGCACCAGCGCCTGGTCGAGGCGCACCCGCTTCAGCGGGGCGTCAGACCCCAACCGATGACGATCCCCAGGACCGCGCCGGCGATGACCTCGATCGGCGTGTGGCCGATGAGCTCGCGCAGCCGCTCCTGCCGGATCCCCTGGTGGGCGATGAAGACGTCGTCGAGCAGACGGTTCAGGATCATGGCCTGCTGGCCGGCTGACCGCCGGACTCCGGTTGCGTCGTACATGACTACCGCCGAGAAGATCAGCGAAAGCGCGAAGAGCGGACCGCCCACGCCCTGGAGGCGGCCGATCACCGTCGTCAGGCAGACCACCAGCGCGCTGTGCGAGCTGGGCATCCCGCCCGCCGTCGCCAGCCGCTGCACGCTCAGCCGGTGGCCGATCACGGAGTCGATGATGACCTTGCTCACCTGGGCGATCGCCCAGGCGACCAGCGGCACCACGAAATAGGGATTGCGTAGCAGCGGGCTCACGGCGCCTCATCCGGCCGGGTGATCTGCTCCAGGCGCGCCTGCGCCTGCTTGAGCAGGTGAGAGCAGCGGCGGGCGAGAGCCAGGCCGCGCTCGTAGGTGCGCACCGCCTGCTCCAGATCCTCCTGCTCCCGGCCCAGCCGGGCGACGGCGCGCTCCAGCTCGGCGACCGCCTGCTCGAAGGTCATGGAGTCGATCTCCTGGCCCTCGGGTCGGGAGACGGCGCTCACGAGCTCGCCTCGGCGGCGATCTTGCCCAGAATGCCGTTCACGAACTTGCCCGAGTCCGGGCCGCCGAAGGTCTTGGCCAGCTCGATCGACTCGTTGATGGCGGCTTTCAGCGGCACGCTGGGAAGGAAACGGATCTCGAAGGTGGCGATCCGCAGCAGGGTGCGGTCGACCTTGGCCATCTGGTCCAGGCCCCAGTTCCGGGACGCCTGGCTGAGCTCGTCGAGCACGCCCTGGAGCAGGAGCCGGGCGAAGCTCGCCACCTCTTCGTCGGCGCGGGACTCACGCACGTGGTAGGCGATCGACTGCTCCACGTCCTTGCCGTTACCCTCCAGCTCGAAGAGTACCTTCAGGGCGATCTCGCGGGCGAGATGGCGACGGCCCAAGCGTAGAGTCCCGGCGTCAGGAATCGCCGGGGAAGCGCACGTCCCCGATGAAGACGTCCACCTGGCGGACCTCGAGGCCGAGCATCTTGTCGATCGCGTCCGCGACCTGGCGCTGGACCTCCGCCGCCACCGTGGGGACGTGAGCCGAGTGATCGACGATCAAAAACAGCTCGACCCGCAGGGTCTCGTTGGCCAGGTCCACGCGTACGCCTTTGTACCCGGTTTCAGGAGGGAGGGCGCGATGGCCGTCACGGGAGCCGGCCGGGTAGAGGGCAGCGATCCCCTGCACCTGGAGCGCGGTCAGCGCCGCGATGTGGGCGATGACCTCGTTGGCGACCTTGACCGAGCCCAGGCCGCGCTCCGCCATCAGGCGCGCTCCACGTAGGCGCCGTTGCGGGTGTCCACCCGGATCAGGTCTCCCTGGTTGATGAAGAAGGGCACCTGCAGGGTGAGCCCGGTCTCCAGCGTCGCCGGCTTACCGCCCCCGGCCGCGGTGTCTCCCCGGAAGCCGGGAGCTGTCTGGGTGACCCTGAGGTCGACCGTGGTCGGCAGCTCGACCCCCAGCGGACTGCCTTCGTACATCAGGACCTCGATCGGCGTGTTCTCTTTCACGTACTGAAGGGCGTCGCCCAGCTGCTCCTCGGAAAGCGGCAGCTGGTCGTAGGTCTGGCTGTCCATGAAAAAGTGCCGATCGCCGTCGCTGTAGAGATACTGCATCGGCACCCGCTCGATGCGGACCCGTGGAAAGCGGTCCTTGTCGCGGAACTTCTGCTCGATGATGGCCCCGCTGCGGAGGTGCTTCAGCTTGGTTCGGAAGAAGGTGTCACCCCGACCCAGCTGGCTCTGCTGGTACTGGAGCACGACGTAGGGCTCGCCCTCCCATTCGATGGTCATGCCGTTGCGGAACTCGTTCGGACCCACCATGGATGTTGTGAAGCTGCCTGCTCGCAGGCGTCGGCGATGATAGCAGACAGGCCAGCCATCACCGACGGGCCTCGATCTGGGAGAAGATCACGTTGCGCACCTGCTGCGGATGCGGCACCAGGTGCAGCCACTCCCCGCCCTCGCGTCCGGCGGACTCCAGCTCGACGTCGCCGAAGCCCCAGGTCCGTCCCCAGAGCCCCTGGTACACGGTCAGGTCCTGGATCCGGTCGATCGCGTCCGCGACCTGGCGCTGGACCTCCGCCGCCACCGTGGGGACGTGAGCCG
>VBIC01000055.1:7165-10627 GCA_005881425.1 Chloroflexota bacterium
AGCAGCGCCGCCAGGGCGAAGAAGAGGCGAAGCTCACCCCGCAGCGGCATCAGCAGGAGGGCGACGACGACGAGCAGTACCGCGACCGGGGTCACGGCGAAGGGCCGGACCAGGACCACCCGATGCTGGCGGGCGGTGAGGAGCACCCGCTCATCCGGCAGCAGGTCGCCTCCCCTCACGGTCGCTGGACCAGCAGGGTGAGGACGGTCCCGGCCACCAGGAAGGGAGCGTAGGGTACGGCCTGGCGCAGCCCGGCGCGCCGGCTGAGGAGCAGGATCACGGCCGCCGCCCCGCCGATGTAGACGCCGGCCAGCAGGGCATGGACCATGCGCAGGTTGGTCAGGCCCGTGCACAACCCGATGAAGACGGCCAGCTTGACGTCCCCAAATCCGAACGCCTCCTGGCCGAAGATCCAGGTGCCGACGAAGAAGAGGACGAAGAAGACCGCGCCCGCGATCAGCGCGGCCAGCACGGCGGTGCGCCAGTCCGGACCCGGCCAGCTCGCCCCTGGGCTCCAGGGCGTCACGAAGGCCAGCGCCAGCGCGATCACCCAGCTGGGCAGCATGACCACGTCCAGGATGTAGCGGTGCTTGAGGTCGAAGGCGAAGACCTGGACCAGGATGGCCACGTAGACCGAATCGATGAGCAGGAGCAGGCCGGCCCCGATCTGCCAGGCGAACAGCCCGAAGAGGACGGCAGTCAGGCCGGGCGCGATCGCATGCTCCCAGGGACGCATCCGCGGGTCCAGCTCGGGATCGGAGCGGGCCTCGACCCTGGCCTGCCACTGGGAGAACAGGTTGATCCCCTGGCCCACCGCCAGTCCGATGGCGGCCCAGAGCAGGGCGACGAGCAGCCGGCTCATTCGGCCTGCGGATTGTACAGCAGCCCGCGCCTACTGGAGGCCGTACTGGTGGAGCAGCTGGACGAACTGATCGTAGGTCGTGGCGTAGTGGTTGTGGCCCTGCGGGTCGGACAGGTAATAGATGTAGGTGGTGGTGGGTGGGGCCAGGACGGCATCGATCGTCCTGACGCCGGGGTTGGCGATCGGTCCCGGTGGGAGACCCGCATGCAGGTACGTGTTGTATGGGGAGTCGACCTTGCGGTCCTCCTGCGTGACTCCCGCCTGCCAGACGCCCTTGGCGTAGAGCACCGTGGCATCCGCCTGGAGGGGCATGTTGATCGCCAGCCGGTTGTAGAAGACGCTGGCCACCAGGCCGCGATCGACGTCGAAGCGGGCCTCGCGCTCGACGATCGAGGCCAGGGTGACGACCTCGCGCACGCTGAGCTTCCGGCGCCCGGCGGCGGCCTTGCGGTCGGCGGTCCAGGTCCGCCCGAACTGGTCGAGCTGGAGGGTGATCAGCTGTTTTGCGATCGCATCGCGGGGCACGAGGTAGGTGTCCGGGAAGAGGAACCCTTCCAGGCTGGCGCCGGCCGGCCGGCCCTGCAGGAAGTCGTAATCGAAGTTGCCGTGCTGGGCCAGGTCGAGATAGTCAGCCCCCTTGATCGAGCCGCCGATCTGGTCCAGCCTGGCGGCGGTCTTCTGGATCGTGTAGCCCTCGGGAACGGTGATGAAAATCTCCCTGGGAACGGCCGTCTGGAGCGCAGTCAGGATCTGCTGCATGTTCAGGTTGCGGCTCAGCTCGTACTCACCGGCCTCCACGCTGCGGTCCAGGCGCTGGTAGCGGGCATAGAGGCGGAAGACGATGGCGTTGTCGATCAGCCCCGCCTGGTGCAGGGTGTCCGCCACCTGCGCGAAGGAGGAGCCCGGCGGGACCACGAAGCGGACCTTCCCGCTCCCCGGGTTGGCGGGAGTATGGAGCTGATGGTCGAGGTAGGCATAGCCCACCACGGCCGGAATGCCGATCATGGCCGGGAGCAGGAAGATCAGCACCACGATCAGCTGCAGGCAGGTGCGTCCCCGCCCAGGCGCCCGGGGCGCACCCCCGGGGCGGCGCGGCGAAGGCGTCATTCAGTCGGAGCCTTCCGCCTCGCCGTCCTCCTCGAGCTCTTCGTCCTCGTCCTCGAGGGCTTCGAGCTGCTCGACGACGCGGTCGTGCTCGTCTTCGTCCAGGGTGACCAGGGCCTCACCATCGCGGCGGAGAATGAGCACCCGCTCCTCGTCGGTCTCGGCCTGGAGCACGTAGTAGGTCTCACCCTCGATCTCGACCACGTCGTGGACGAGGTAGCTCTCCTCCTCCCCGGTCTTGTCGTTGACCAGCTCGATGGTCTGGACCTCGCCGTCCGGTTCAATCCCCTGTGGCATCATCCGTCTCCTTCCCACGGCCGGCCTGGTAATCGAGGTATCCCTGCAGCAGCAGCGTCGCCGCCACCTGATCCACGTTCGACCGCCGCTTCAGGCGGCGAGCACCCTGAGCGATCAGATGCCGCTCCGCCGCCACCGTGGTCAACCGTTCGTCCCAGTATGCCACCGGTTTGCCGGTAGCCCGTTCCACCTCGGCGCCGAACGCCTGTGCGGCCGCGGCGGCAACGTCCAGCCTACCATCCATCAGACGCGGCAGACCGACCACGATCCGCTCGACCTCAAGCTCCTGGACGATGCGCCTCAGGGCCGCCAGGTCTTCCCGGGGCGAGCGCCGGTGGAGCACCTGGAGCGGCTGGGCGATGATCCCGGCCGGGTCGCTCACCGCCAGGCCCAGGCGCACCGTGCCCGGGTCGATGGCAAGAACCCGGGCACTCAAGCCGAGCCGGTCCCGCTGACCTCCTCGATCCGGATCGTGATGTGGGACGAGAAGAAGGGCAGCCAGGGGAGGGCGATCGGATCCTGGCGCAGGGTCACGTCGACCACGTTGGGCAGGCCCTGGAGGAAGCTGCGGGCGCTGGAAGGCGACCGGCCCTTGATGTGGGCTCGGATCGCGGGCTGCGAGAAGACGATCACCGTGTACCCGGAGGCGTGGCCGTTCAGGGTCACGCTGCCGTCGCTGGTGGCCTGGGCGACGTCGTAGGTTGTCTTCGGCTGGTCGGAGGTTAGCTCCGAGCCGACCTGGACCTTGCGCTTCAGCGCCTCCCGGAGGAGCCTGCTGACCGCCGCGTTGTCGAAGACCACGCCGGTGGCGTTGAGGGTCATGGTCATGTTGAAGTTCGCGATCTCCTCGCCCACCTGGTGATCGGTCGAGACGTCCACCTTGGGCTGGTCCGGCGCCACCAGGTGCTTGCCCTTGGCCTGCGAGTTCAGGTCGTCCTGGAGCTTGGGATTGAGCTGGGAGGAGAGCGCCTGCTTGACGGCGTCGAGGTCTGACTGCTGGATCACTGTCGCCACCCGCTGATCGGCACCGCCGCCGATTGCATTACCGTTGGTGACCGTGACGTCGCCGGCGAGCTGATGGTCTTCGACGACGGTGACAGTTCCCTTGTCCGTATTGCCGGCCGCGCCCGCGTTGACCGCCTGAATCGGCGCCTGGACCGAGCCGCCGTAGGGTAGATCCGCTTTGGCGGTCGTGGAAT
>VBIC01000055.1:10651-28987 GCA_005881425.1 Chloroflexota bacterium
CCCCACGCTGCACAGGAGACCGTCGCAACGACTGGTGAAGGTAACGCTTCCGCTGGCGGCGATCGCGGAGATCTGCTTCTGGCCGGTCGCCGTCCCCTGCGCGGTCTGGGTCTGGGTCGAGGTGATGACCGTGGTCGGAAAGTGGTCGATCGTCCCGGGCACCGGGTTGGGCATCCCGATCAGCTGCATGTCCGTCTTCAGCGGCGTCCCGGCTACGGTGACCCGGACGTCCGCACTGGGCACGAAGAGGGTGGCCAGGAGCAGGAAGAGCAGGGCGAGAGCCCCGCCGCCCACGTAATAGAGGCGCCGGTCTCCGGGCCGGACCGGCGGCCGGCCGCCCGAGGCCGGCTGCGTGCGACGGGGCTGGGGAGCGGCGGAGAGCACATCGGCGGTCCGGACCTGGCCTACGCCCGACGGGACCACAGCCGGCTCGGCGACGGCGGCGGCCACGGTTGCGACGGAGGCCACGCCCTGGCGCTCCTCGCCGGCGCCCAGCTGTGGCCGGTGAACCTCGCTGCCCGAGTCGTAGGCGGCCAGGCTGGGGAAGGCGGAAAATCCCGACTCCAGGGCCAGCGACTGGAGACGAGGGTCCGGGCTGATGAGGTTGACGTGCTTGCCGTAGGCGTCGGCGTAGCGCTTGAGCAGGCGGAAGCTCATCGGGCTCTGCAGGGAGCGGGCCCGCTCGGGGACGACGAAGGTCACGGCCTCCTCGTCCGCAAGTCCGCGCAGCCGGTCCACGAGGTCGGTGACCTCCTCGTCGACCTCGACGTAGAGCAGCTTGGTGAGCGTCTTCATATCACTGAGAGTTGCCGCAGCGTTCTACGCCGACAGTCATAGCGCAAACGCCCTGCTGCGTCGAGCAGTTACGCTATCAGACTTTCATGGCCTTGAGGACCTTGCGCATCACGCCGTAGAGAGGTCCGTCCTCGCCCGTCCCCTGCTGGATGGCGTGGAAGGCGAGTCCCATTGGAGTGATGTCCTGCTGATCCAGCAGGAGACCGGTCGAGTCGTAGATGCCGCGGACGTCGACCGGCCGCAGCACGGTGATCGCCGGGGTCCGTCCGAAGGGGAGCCGATCCCAGTCGAACCCGTCCAGCTGGTGGCGCACCTCCGGCAGCGCGCTCCCGCCGCCCGCGAGGTAGTTGGCGTTCGGCAGCCGGTCGCCCCTGGCCATCTCCTGGAGCGTGATCGCCACCGCCTCGACCAGCACCTCGGCGTCCCGGGACAGTGCCCCACGGACCCGATCCGCCTGGGCCGCGGGCAGCTCGCCCCTGGAGTGGCGCAGCTTGACCGCCTCGGCGTCGGCAAAAGAGACGCCGAGCTGGGCTGCCAGCTTCTTGGTGAAAGCCCTCCCGCCGATGGGGAACATCCGGGTCCCCTCGATGCCGCCGTTGCGCACCAGGGCGACGTCCGTGGTGCCCCCTCCAATGTCGATGAAGATGCCGCCGACGTCGTAGACCTCGTCGGTGGCCACGCAGCGAGCCATGGCGTAGGGCTCGGCGACGGCCGCCACCAGCTCCAGGTCCAGCTCCGAGGCGATCGTCTGCAGCGCGCCGATGTGGGTCAGAGGAGCGAAGGTGTTGAAGGCGCTCACCACCATCTGCTTTCCCTGAAAATCGAGCGGGTTGCTGACCGTGAAGCCGTCGATGCGGACGCTGGTGATCGCCGAGTTGATCAGCTTCACGTCGACGTCGGGGACACCCAGCTCGAGACTCATCAGGTGCCGCGCCTCGCGCATGGCCCGCTTCTCCACCAGCTGCAGGGTCTGGACCAGCTCGACCTCGTTGATCTTCAGCTGGGGATCGGCGCGAGGGACGGTCACCGAGGTGCTGAACCCCTTGACCTGCTCGCCCGCGATCCCGATCACGGCCTGGCCCGGGATGGTGTCGCACATGTCCTCGGCGCGCGACATCGCCCGGTCGCAGGTCTCGATGATGCCCTGGATGTCCGAGGGCACCCCTGCCTGCATGTCGGCGAACGCCTGCCGCTCCCTGGAGGCGCCGAGGACCACCCCATTGCGGCCCTCGCGCCGGACCACCAGGGCTTCGGTCCCGATGTCGAGAGCGGTGTAGAGATTCTCGTACTGCTCGCCCTTGCGGAGCCGCTTGAAACGCCGCTTCAGGTTGAGCATCAGCCCGATTCCAGCCGCTGGCGCACGAACGCCTGGATGGCGCGGAAGCCATCCTCGAGCCGGCTCGGATCGATGCCTCCACCCTCCCCCACCGGGCCGCGACCGCCGCCTTTGCCCCCGACCACCCGGCGAAAGGCCTGGACCAGGTCGTTGGCCTGAAGTCGGCCGTCGAGGCCGGCGACCTTGATCGCAAACCTCTGGCCTCCCACGACCACGGCCACGCCGCCGTCCGGCGCGCGCCGCAGGAGCTGGTCGAAATAGAGCTTGAGATCCCGCTCCTGTGGGTCGACCACCTGGAGCAGCACCTTGACGCCGGCGACCTGGGCCTCCTCGACCTGGACCGCGGACCCGGCCGCCAGCCGCTGGCGAAGCGCCTCCACCTCTTTCTCCAGCCGCCTCAGGTCCGCCTGGAGGGCGTCGACCTTCTGGGGCAGGTCCGAGGGAGTGCCCTTGAGCGCCTCCGCCAGGCGGCGGAGGACGGTCTCCTCAGCCCGCACCTCCCGGTATGCTGTCTCACCGGCGCGCATCTCGATGCGACGGATCCCGGCTCCGATCGACCGGTCCGGTCCGATCAGAGCCAGGCCGATCTGTCCGCTGCGCTCGACGTGGGTGCCGCCGCACAGCTCGCGGGCCCATTCCCCGAAGGAGACGACCCGAACGCGATCCCCGTACTTCTCGTCGAAGAGCGCCACCGCGCCGCTGCGGACCGCCTCCTCCAGCGGCATCTCGTCGACCCGGCGTGGAAGGTCCTCCCGGATCTTCTCGTTCAGGAGATCGCCCACGCGATCGACCTCTTCCGCGGTGAGCGCCCTGGGGAAGCGGAAGTCGAAGGTGGCGTAATCGGCTGACACGGCCGAGCCCGCCTGGGTCGCCGTCTCGCCCAGCACCTGGCGCAGGGCGCGATGGAGGAGATGGGTGGCCGAGTGATGACGGGCGGTTCTGAGCCGGCGGACCCGATCGACCTCGGCATGGACCGGTTCGCCCGCGGCTGGGGAGCGGCCCCTGATCCGGACCCGGTGGCGGACGGCCCCCTCTCCCCCAGCCCAGGTCATCCAGCCGCCGTCCGCAGCCTGCCCGCCGCGCTCCGCATAGAACGGCGTCTCGACCAGGAAGAGGTCGATCAGCTCGGGCTGGCCGGCCACCTGGAAGAGCTCGCTGACCGCCGTATCCGCCTCCAGCTGCTCGTATCCGGTGAAGCGCGTCGCGGTCCTGGCGACGGGACCGCTGAAGCTGGCTCCCGTGCCCCGACTGCGTTCTCGCTGCGCCTCCATGAGCTGATCGACCCTTAAGGGGTCGACGCTGATCCCGCGGTCGCGCGCCAGCTCCAGGCTCAGCTCCTTGGGGAATCCCAGTGTGTCGTGGAGGTGAAAGACCTCCTCCGCTTCGAGGCTGCCCCGGTCGAGCAGGGTGTTCAGCGTCTCCATGCCCCGCTGCAGCGTGGCCGCGAACCGCTTCTCCTCACCGCGCAGAGTGGCGCTCAGGGCCTGGACCCTCACCGCAACCTCCGGATAGGCGCCGCCAAGGCTCTCCGCGACCAGGGGGACCGCGTCCGACAGCCCGCCGCGCAGGCCGATCCGCCTGGCATGCAGCATGGCCCGACGGATCACCCGCCGGAGAACGTAGCCGCGTCCCTCGTTGGAGGGGATGACGCCGTCCGCCAGGAGCATGGTCGCCGCCCGGCTGTGATCGGCCAGGACGCGCAGGGAAACGTCAGCCTCCGGCTGGTCCAGGTAGCGATGTCCGCTGGCCTGGGCGAAGTGCTCCAGCAGGGGCAGGAAGAGGTCGGTATCGAACAGGCTGCGCCTGCCGTTGAGGACTCCCGTGATTCGCTCCAACCCCATGCCGGTATCGATCCCGGTCCTGGGCAGGGGGGTACGCGTTCCCGACTCGTCGCGGTTCCAGGTGATGAAGACCAGGTTCCAGATCTCGAGGAAGCGGTCGCAGTGCTCACAGTTGGGACCGCAGTCGTCGCGGCCGCAGCCGTACTCCTCACCCCAGTCGTAGTGGACCTCGGAATCGGTACCGCAGGGCCCGGTCGGACCCGCGGCCCAGAAGTTGTACTCGTCGCCGAAGCGCCGGATGCGCTCCGGTGGGATGCCGGTCTTTTGCTGCCAGATCCGGGCGCTTTCCTCGTCGTCCAGGTAGACGGTGGCCCAGAGCCGTTCCACCGGCAGGCGGAAATCACGCGTCAGCAGCTCGTAGGCGAGAGGAATCGCCCGTTCCTTGAAGTAATCGCCGATGGAGAAATTGCCCAGCATCTCGAAGAAGGTCAGGTGATGACCGTCCCGCCCCACCTCCTCGATGTCAGGGGTACGGAAGACCTTCTGGGAGGTGGTCGCGCGCCGGTAGGGAGGCTGCCTCTGGCCCAGGAAGTAGGGCTTGAAGGGCACCATTCCGGCGCTGGTGAAGAGCAGCGTGGGGTCATCGAACGGGATCAGGGAGGAGCTGGGCAGCACCTGGTGGTCCCGCTCTTTGAAGAAGTTGAGGAAACGCTGGCGGATCTCGGCGCTATGCATGGCGGGCGCACACCTCGCGCCTTGGCTGAATTGTAGCGAAGGGGGAAACCGCGGCTGTCAGCGGGAGACCGGCAGCTCTCGCTTGAGGTGCTCGACGGCCGCCCGCTGGAGCCGCGAGACGTGCATCTGCGAGATCCCCAGCCGCCTGGCGACCTCGGCCTGGGGCAGCTCGTCGACGAAACGCAGGTACATGATTCGCCGCTCGCGCGGGGTGAGGTGAGCCATGGCCTGGTCGAGCAGGTCCTTCAACTCCACCTTGTCCAGGTTCTCGTCCTCGCGGCCCAGGCGCTCGGTCAGCTGCAGGCCGTCGTCCTCACCCGCCGCCGGGCCGGTGGACTCGAAGGAGATCGTGTGCTGGGCTGGACTCGCCTCCTGGGCGGCGAGCACCTCTTCCGGAGGCAGGTCGAGCTCGCGCGCGATTTCGGCCACCGACGGCTGCCGGCCGAGCCGGGCCTGGAGGCGCTGCTGGGCCAGGTCGGCCTTCTGCATCGTCTCCTGCAGGCGGCGCGGTACCTTGATCGCCCAGCTCTTGTCTCGGAAGTAGCGCTTGATCTCGCCCACGATGGTCGGCGTGGCGAAGGTCGAGAACTCGAGGTCGCGCTGGGGCTCGAATCGCTCGATCGCCTGGAGCAACCCGATGTACCCGACCTGCACGATGTCCTCCAGCGGTTCGCCCCGGTTCTGGAACTTCTTGGCCAGGAAGACGACCAGGTTGTTGAAAAGCTCCACCAGCTGCTGGCGGGTCTTCGGATCTCTCGTCTTCTGGTACTTGAGGAAGAGGCGGCGGGCGAGCTCGCGATTGGGGCGGACTGTGGGTGAGGCTGGCGGGCGGGCTACTCGATCAGGTATTTGACCATCCTCATCCGCATGATCCCCGTCTGCTGGTCCCGATGGTAACGGAGCTCGTCGACGAAGAGCCGGATCATGTTGACGCCGACCGACTCGTAGTCGACTGCCTCGGCCCGTCGGGCGGGGCGCACCGCCTGCTGCATCTCCACCGCCCGGGGCGGCACGCTGCGGACCTCGACCTCCAGCCGCCGAGGCTGGGTCTTGAACAGGAGCTTGAGCTGACCGTTGCCGCGGCCCCACTGCTCGTTGGCGGCCGCGATGGCATTCTCGCAGGCCTGGGTCACCGCGATGTTGAGCTCGTCGATCTCCTGGAGGGAGAAGCCCACCACCAGCCCCAAGGCGCCCGCCGCCCGCTTGGCGGCCAGGATGTAATCGACGATCGCCGGCAGCTTCACCTCCGTGATGTAGGTGCCCACGACCGGCGCCGGGGGTCCGCCATGACCGGCGTGGCCGGCGTGCCCCGGATGGGCGCTCGGACCTGAACTGCGGCTTGCCCTCATAAGCTCTTCTCCTTCTTGGCGCTCCGGGTGCGGGTCCAGCTGGACAGCCCGTCGAAGCGTGTTCGTACCCGCTCCCGCCAGCCGCTGATGGCGGTTCCGGTCGCGTCCATCGCCCGGTCGGCGGCCATGAACTTCTCGTTCACGCTGGTCACCATGTCGTCGATCTGCACCACGCTATGGCGCAGCTCAGGCAGCGCGACCTTGACCTCGTCCAGGGTCACCGACAGGATGGATTCGACGGTGCGCAGGCTGCGGGTCAGGTTGAGGAGGATGAAGCAGCCGACCAGGCTAAGCAAGAAGAAGCCGACGCCCAGCAGCAGCACTCCCCATTGCCACAGGCTCTGCACGGCTCTGGTTCTACCTTATACGAGCCACGCCTAAACCCGCTCAGGCGGAGAGGCACGGCGGCGCCAGCGGCTCAGGGACCACTGGGCGACAGCCAGGAGTGCCAGGTCCTGGTAAGGATGGAGCTCACCGAGGGCCAGGTGGGCGCCTGCCCCGGCGGCGGCCACCGCCTCTCCCAGCGCCACGGCCAGGGCGCTCACGCCCAGGCGAAGCAGATATCCGGCGCGGGCGGGGGCCAGCAGGTAGGCGACCTGGGTGCCGATCAGGACCAGGAGCAGGGCCAGGGCCAGGCCGGGAGGGATGGCCGGGACGAAGTGCAAGACGGTGACCACTGTAACCGCTGGGGGCCAAAAAGAGAAGGCCCGGCGCCGGCCGGGCCTTCCTCCATCGGGTTGGTCCTAGTCTTCGTGCTTGGCGATGCCGTTGGCATGGGCCTTGGCCTTCTCGTCGCCGTCCTTGTCATGCTTCAGCTGGCCGAGGTGCTTGCCGTTGTTGTCCGGGTTGCCGCTCACCTCGGAGACGGTGGGCGAGACTACCGGCGGGGTGGGCACGACCACCGGCGTGTACGAGACCGCGATGCCGTAGACCTGGAGGTGGATGCCGCCGCCGGTCGTGTCGCTGTTGCGGACGGTCACGCTGGCCAGGCTCCTGCCGGTCGTGGCGACGGGCACCGTCAGCATGTCGATCGCGGCTGCGACGCTGCCGTTGCAGCAGGCGCCCATCCAGACGTTGGTGTTGGACGAATCTGAGACCGTGGCGACGGTGCCGCCGGAGCCGACCTGCCACTCGCGGACGTTGTGGCCGACCACCAGGTCGACAGCCTGCGAGGTGCCGTCACTGAAGGTCAGCTGTACCGCGCCGACGGTGTGGTCCGCGTACCAGGACGAGGTGTAGGAGCTGTTGAGGAGAACGTAGACCCGCGTCGGGCCGGGAAAGCTGGTGGCGAAGCTGCCGCTGTCGCCGGCCGCCAGCCAGTCGAAGCTGCCCACGCTGAAAGGCTTGCCGCCCAGCGTGACGCTGCCCGAGGGCGGGTTGAGGTAGAGCGCGGTCAGCGGTGTGCTGGCCTGCGCGCCCAGGCTGACGGGTGCGTCCTGGGCGAAAGCCGGGAGCGAGGTCATGAGCGCCAGCGCCGAGGCGAGGACGAAGCCCTTCAGCGGCTTGGCCACGAGTTTGGCGTTCATGGGCCCTACTGTAGGATGCGCACCTTACGCACCCGGTGGCATCTGCCTGAAGGTGGTCACGAAGTGGCGACGAGCGCGTCACGGCTTGGCCGGCGGGCGCCGAAGCTCGAGGCCCAGCTCACGCAGCTGCCGGGGGTCGATGGGCGCCGGAGCACTGGTCATCGGCTCCTCCGCCTGCTGGTTCTTGGGGAAAGCGATGACCTCCCGGATGGTCTGCTCGCCGGCCGCCAGCATCACCACCCGATCGATGCCGTAGGCGAAGCCGCCGTGGGGAGGCGCGCCGTAATCGAAGGCGTCGAGCAGGAACCCGAACCGCTGCCGGGCGCTCTCCTCGCCGATGCCGAGCCCCTGGAAGACACGCTGCTGCAGGGCGGGATCGTGGATCCGGATGCTGCCCGAACCAAGCTCGGTGTCGTTGAGCACCAGGTCATAGGCTCGGGCCCGCACCTTCAGCGGCTCGCGGTCGAGGAGCGCGAGATCCTCTGGGTTGGGCGAAGTGAAGGGATGGTGGGCGGCGGTGATCTCGCCGGTCTCGACACTGCGCTCGTAGAGAGGGAAGTCCGTGACCCAGACGAACTCGAAGCGCCCCCCCGGGATCAGCTTCATGCGCTCGGCCAGGGCTCGGCGGATCGCGCCCAGCGCCGGTGCGGCGACTTCCTTGCGGTCGGCGACCGCGACCACGAGGTCGCCGGGCTGGGCCTGCGTGGAGCGGGCCAGCGCCTCCAGCTCCTCGGGCCGGAAGAACTTGCTGATCGGCGAACGCCAGCCTGCAGCCTCCCGGTACCAGTAGGCCACCTCGGTCAGCGAGTCCAGGTCGTTGCGGCCGAGCTCCACTCCGCCCGGCACCCGGATGCCGCGGACGACGCCGCCCGCGTCCAGCACCTGGCGGAAGACCTGGAAGGCCGTGCTGGTGAAGGCGGGCGTGAGCTCCTCGATCTCCAGCCCGTAGCGCCGGTCAGGCTTGTCGGCGCCGTAGCGCGCCAGCGCCTGGGCGTGCGTGAGCCGGGGAATGGGAACCGCGATCTCGAGCCCGAGAACCGATTTCCAGACGTGGGCGAAGGAGCGCTCGATCACGTCCAGGACGTCGTCCTCCGCCACGAAGGACATCTCGAGGTCGAGCTGGGTGAACTCCGGCTGCCGGTCCGCACGCAGGTCCTCGTCGCGGTAACAGCGCACGATCTGGAAGTAGCGGTCCAATCCGGCCACCATCAGCAGCTGCTTGTAGAGCTGGGGTGATTGGGCCAGCGCGTAGAAGTGGCCCGGCTCGAGACGGCTCGGCACCAGGTAGTCGCGGGCGCCCTCGGGCGTGGATCGGATCAGGACCGGCGTCTCGATCTCGAGGAAGCCTTCCTCGTCCAGGAAGTCGCGGATCGCCTTGACGATCCGATGCCGCAGCCGCAGGTGCTCGGCCATGTGCGGCCGGCGAAGATCGAGGTAGCGATAGCGCAGCCGGAGCTGCTCGTCGACGGCCCGGTCCTCGTTGAGCGCGAAGGGCGGGGTCCTGGACCGGTTCAGGATCTCGACCTCCTCGGCCTCGACCTCGACCTCCCCGGTGGGCAGCTCCTTGTTCTCGGTGCCGGGCGGGCGGCGGACGACGCTGCCCCGGACGCGCACCACGTACTCCAGGCGCAGCTCCTGGGCGGTCGCATGGGCCTGGGCGTGGGCCGGGTCGACCTTGACCTGGATCAGACCGCTGCGATCGCGCAGGTCGAGGAAGATCAGGCCGCCCAGGTCGCGCCGGCGGTGGATCCAGCCGTAGAGCTCGGTCCGCCGGCCTATGTCCGCCGGCCGCGGCGTCCCGGCAGGCGTTCTGGCTGTCCGGCTCATCCGGGAACCGCCGCATGCGCCGCCAGCATCCCCCGCACCCTGTCGTGAAGCTCGCCGCGCTTCACCTGCTGCTGCGCGCGGGCCTTCATATCGCGGATCGATACGCATTCCGTCCCGTCCTCGGGCAGGCCGACCAGGAGGACGAGGGCGGCCCGCATGCGGTCTGCGCGCCTCAGCTTGACATCGAGCTGGGCGTCGGAGACGTCCGCGATCACCGCCAGGCCGCGCTCGCGTATCTGCTCCGCCAGCGCCTTCATACCCTCCAGGGCCGACGGCTCGACGGCAAGGGCGTAAATCGCAGGGGCGGATTCCTGGGCCTGAAGAATCCCCTCCGTACGATCGAGTCCCAGGGCGAAGCCCACCGCGGGCGTGGGACGGTAGCCGAGGTCCTCGGCCAGCCCGTCGTAGCGTCCGCCGCCCCCCAGGGAGTTCTGCGCGCCGCTCAGGCTCTCATGCCAGTACTCGAAGGCAGTCCGAGTGTAGTAGTCGAGCCCCCGCACCAGGTGCGGATTGACGGCGAAGGGGATGCCCGCCCGCCCGAGCCCGGCCTGGACCTGGGCAAAGGCTGCCCGGCAGGGCTCGCAGAGGAAGTCGAGGCTCCGCGGGGCGGCCTCGAGCAACGACATCGACTGAGGGTCCTTGGAGTCCAGCAGCCGCAGCGGGTTCCGCTCGAAGCGAGCCCGGTCGTCCGCGGGCAGGGAGTCGAGGTAGGGACGGAAGTACTGGCGCAGTGCGTCTCGATAGCGAGGCCGGCATTCCGCGTCTCCGATGCTGTTGACCTGGAGGCTCACGCCCCTCAGGCCCAGCGCGCCGTACCAGCGCCAGCCCAGTGTGATGACCTCGACGTCCAGGCCGGCACCGGCGTCGCCGATCGCTTCCAGGCCGAACTGGTGGAATTGACGGAACCGGCCGGCCTGCGGCCGGTCGTAGCGGAAGAACGGCCCCAGATAGTAGAGGCGCACCGGCTGGGGACCGTTGTTCATGGCGGCGTCGAAGTAGGCCCGCACGACGGGAGCCGTACCTTCGGGTCGCAGCGTCATCGACCGACCGCCTCGATCCAGGAAGGTGTACATCTCCTTGGTCACGACGTCCGATGTCTCACCGACGGTCCGGACGAAGAGCTCGGTGGCCTCGAAGATCGGAGTATCGATGCGCTGGTAGCCGGCGCCGACCGCCATGGCTTCGGCGGCCCGGGTCATGACGACCCAGTAGGGCTGTTCCGCGGGAAGGATGTCCTTCAAGCCTCGAGGGCGCTGCGGGGCGGCGGGCATGAGCCTGCCCAGAATACCGGTTAGCCCGCGATCCGCTCCGCGCCGACGACCTCGTCGGCGCGCGCCACACGGTTGCGTCCGTTGCGCTTGGCGACGTAGAGGGCCTGGTCGGCCGCCTGGACCAGCGCCTCACGAGTTTCGCCGTCGCGGGGGAAGGTCGCGAGCCCCAGGCTGAGCGACAGGTTGGTCAGCATCTTGCCCTCGTACACGAGCGGCTGCGCCGCGAACGCCTGGCGGATACGCTCGGCGATCGCCGCCGCCGTACGTCCGTCGACGCCCCGGAGCATGACCACGAACTCGTCGCCGCCGTAGCGGGCGACCATGTCCTTGGGCCGCACCATCGGGATCAAGATCTCCTGGGTCAGATAGCGCAGCACCGCGTCACCCGCCGGATGGCCGGCGGTGTCGTTGATCCGCTTGAAGTGATCCAGGTCGCACATCAGCAGGGCCAGCGGTTCGCGCGAGCGCCGGGCCCGTTGGAGTTCTCGATCGAGGCGTCCCTGGAACTCGCGGTGGTTGGCGACGCCGGTCATCGAGTCGGTGGTCGCCAGCTGCCGCGTGGCCTCATAGGCCTCGGCATTCTCGATCGCGATCACCGCCTGGTTGGCCAGCGTCTGCAGGACTCGCGTCTCGCTGCGCACCAGCCGGCGAGCATTCCGCATGTGGATTACCAGGACGCCGGCAATCTCGCCGTTCAGCGCCATGGGAACGCCCACTGCCCGCTGCAGGCCGATCCGGCGCGCCCCGCCAACTGACGCCCCCTCCGCTCCGAGGTCGAGCTCCATGAGCTGCTCCGGGCGCTCGATCCGGCGGGCCACCTCATCGCCGCTGAGCCGCACACCGCCCAGCTCGCGGCGGGAGGAGCAGCCCACGATGACGTCGGCGAAGTGCTTGCGCCAGGCCTCCTTGCGCAGGTGAATCGAGGCGTACGGCACCTCGAGCGTCTCCGCGGCGGCATGGGCGACCGCGCGGAGCAGGTTGTCGGTGCCGACCGTGACCGCCGTCAGCGCCTGCGAGATCTTTTCCAGGGCCACGATCGCCTGGTCCAGACGGTGGGCCTGGAGCTCGGTAGTCTTCTTCAGCTCGGCGTTCTCGATGCTGAGCGCCATCTCGCTCCCGATCGTCTCCAGCAGCTCCACGTCGGGGTCAGCCAGCGCCCGGCCGGCAGGGACGCCGACCAGAAGGTAGCCGGCGTTCTGCTCGCTCCGCAGCAGGGGGACGACCAGCGCCTGGTCCAGTCCGGCCAGCTCCCACAACAGACGCAGGGCGGGCCTGGTTTCGTCGCTCAGCTTGGAGATCCATTCGGCTGCCGCCCCCGGATCGAGAGCCAGGCCCCGGCTGAGCTCGCCGGCGGCAAGCCGCCGGAAGCGGACCAGCGCTTCAGGCGGGAAACCGACCGCGGCACTGACCTCGAGGGTCTGGTTTTCGCTGCTCCGCGAGACCAGGACGGCCTGGTCGAGGGCCAGGGCCTTGAGGCTGACCGTGAGGATGGCTTCGGCGATCGCGCTGTGCCCGGCGTCCCGGCCCAGGCCCTGGCTTGTCTGGTAGAGGGCGGCCAGGCGGCGCATCTGCTCGTTGAGCGATTGGGTCCGCTCCTGCAGCTCCGCGGTCATAGCGTTGAAGGCGGAGCCCAGCTCGCCCAACTCGTCAGCGCGGCGGACCCGCAGACGCCGGCTCAGGTCACCGCGCGCGACCGCCCGCGTTCCTGACACCAGCTCTTCGATCGGAGCCGTCAGGCGCAGAGCGAGCAGGTAGCCGATCACCAGCAGGAGCAGGACCACTGCCGTGAAAAGGCCGGTCATCTGCAGGGCGGACTGGAAGCCCGCCGATGTCACCGCGCTGCGGGAGAGCGCGACCGCCAGGTACCCAGCGGGTCGCTGGCGCAGATAGAAGTTCGTGAACTGGATCTCGTAGGCCTGGCCCGCCACGTCGACGGTCTGGTGCTCGGCGCGACCGGGCGAGGCCAGATCGAGGAAGGACCGCGTCCGCTCGCTGAGGACGGAAGGCGAGACGCCGGTCAGCGTGCTGCCCAGCATCCGGCCGTTGTGGTCGAAGAGCGCGACCGCGGCCAGCGACCGCGTGCGCATGTCGCTGAGCACGTCGCTGAGGGGGGTCGAGATCAGGACCCCGCCCACCACGCGATCGCCGTTCAGGACGGGACCGGTGGCGGCGATCGCGGCCGGCGGGGAGCCGAAGAAGCCGACGTACTTGTCTCCCAGCGCGTCGTAGCCGCCGTTGAGGACGGGCTGCACGAGGGGATTGCCGGAGAGGTCGCTTCCCTGACCGAAGACCAGGCCGCTGGGGTTGGAGGGGTCGGGCTGGTCGACCTCCAGGATGGTACGCCCGCGGGCGTCGAAGATCTTGATCGTCCCCAGCCGGTTGTTGACCTCCAGGGGAACGACCAGCCGGCGCAGGGCCGCCTGGTCCGAGGCGGCCACCGCCGTCCCCACGCCTTCGGTGTTGGAGACCAGGCGGATGGCGGCCAGCTGCTGGCCCTGCACGTGCACCGCCTCGTTCAGGGCGGCGTCCTCCGACATCACCAGCTGGTCGCCGATGCGCCGTTCCAGCGAGCCGGCCACGAGACTGGTCGCGAGGTAGGTTCCGACCACTCCCAGGATGACCATGAGGAGGAGGAACGGCAGGATGATCTGGGTCCGGATGCGCAGCGCGGGGACGCGGATCGCGGAGGACAGTCTCATCTCAGCGGCACGTCCAGGACTGGGCCGGAACGGAGTAGGCCGGGGTGATGAAGACCAGCTGCTCGCTGCCCGACGAGGACGGGATCCAGCTGTCCGGCGTGACCGCGTGGAAGCCCTTATCGCCGACGGCGAGCACGACTGACTGCACGGGCTGGGGGGCCCGGCCCGTGCTCGTGATCCGGATCCACTGGTAGCGCACCGTGCCGCCGGCGCCGTTGGTGATGAAGGTGCCGTTGGCCTTGACGGTGTTGTTGGCGCATTTCGCCTGTCCCTGCCCCTGCCCGGGTCCCTGCAGGGTCACGAGCTCCCCGGCCCAGTTGATCTTGAAAGGCCCGGGCGCGGGCGTGGGAGTCGGCGTCGGTGTGGGCGTGGGCGCCGGCGTGGGTGTGGGTGTCGGTGCGGGCGTGGGCGTCGGTACGGCTGTGGGCGTGGGCGTCGGAGCCGGGCTGGGCTGCGGCGTGGCCACGGGAGTCGGTGAAGGCGACGGCGTGGGAGCCGGCGTCGGAACCGGTGCCGTGGCCGTCGGCCTGGGCGTGGGTTGGGCGGCGGGCGCCACCGCGGGCCGCTTGCCTGGTGTCGCCGCCATGGTCGGAGCCGGCGGCGCGGCCGCCGTCAGGATGGGCGCAACCACCGGCACCTGGCTCGAATCCGGCGCACCCAGAATCGCCCGGTCCTTGACCGCCTCGGCGACCACCCGGTCGCTGACCGGCTGGATGGCCAGCCCGGCGTCGAGGCGGTAATCGGGCGCGAGCGGGGGCGTGGTGACCCAGGCGTAGCCGTCCAGGGGACGGAGCGCCGCCAGGGCGACCAGGCCGAAGACGGCCAGCAGCGCCAGGCCGACACCGGCGAAGCCGGCGAGCTTTCTGATCTGAGTCCACATGGCAGGCATGGTTGGCGCCGCTCGGGCGCACCCCTGATGCTAGGAAGCGGGAGTTACAGCGGCCGTTGCTGGAATTCCGCGGCGTGACGCCACGAGCACGCCCCGGTTACGGAACGGTGGCGATGCGGAGCCGCCGGGATCAACTGGCGGCGAGATTCCCTTCTCTCGCGACCGTGTGGACGTCCTTGACCGTCTCCAACCGCTCCATCAGCCGGCTCAGCTGGGTCAGGCTGCTGATCTCCACCGTGGTCGAGATGACTGCCGTCTTGTCGTCGTAGACCTGCACGTCGGCCCCGGTCAGGTTGATCTTGTTCTCGGCGATCACGGTCGCGATGTCGCGCAGCAGGCCGGTCCGATCCCAGGCTTCTATCTTGATCGCCACGGGGTACAGCTGGCGTCCACCGGTGTCCCATTCCACGTCCACCCGGCGCTCCTGGTTGATCACGTTGGTCACGTTCTTGCAGCTGGTGCGGTGGATGCTGATCCCCTTGCCTCGCGTGATGTAGCCGGTGATGAGGTCGCCGGGGACCGGCTTGCAGCAGCGGGCGATCTGGGTCAGCACGCCGCGCTCACCCTTGACCCGAACCTCGCCGGTCGGCTTGAACTGAGGGACGAGCGGGATCAGCGGGAACTCGCCTGGGGTGGGAGTCTCGGGCTGGGTGGCGGCGATGTATTTGAGCAGCACCGCGTGCGGGCTGACGTCGCCGTAGCCGACGGCGGCGAAGAAGTCGTTCAGCTCCTGGAAGCGGAAGTCATGAGCCAGCTCGAGCACGCGCTCGTCCCCCAGGGAGGCGAGCGGCCTCTGCTGCATACGGCGGAACTCCTTGTCGAGCTGCTCCTTCCCCTTGGCCACGTTCTCCTCACGGCGCTCCTTCTTGAACCAGACCCGTATCTTCTGCGCCGCTCCGGCCGTCTTGACGAAGGACAGCCAATCGCGGCTCGGTCCATGGGGAGCTTTGGAGGTCAGGATCTCGAGGATGTCGCCGTTCTGCAGCTGATAGTCGAGGGGCACCATCCGGCTGTTCGCCTTGGCGCCGATGCAGCGGTGCCCGACCTCGGTGTGGATCCGGTAGGCGAAGTCGACCGCAGTCGCCCCGCTGGGCAGCGCCAGGACGTCGCCGCGGGGGGTGAAGACGAAGACCTCGTCACGGAACACGTCGACCTTGACGGCGTCCACGAAGGTCTCGGCGTCCAGCACCTCCTTCTGCCATTCCATCAGCTGGCGCAGCCAGGAGAACCGCTGGTCCATCTTCTTGTCTTCGCGAGTGACCCCCTCCTTGTAGGCCCAATGGGCGGCGACGCCCCATTCGGCCGTGCGGTGCATCTCGTGAGTCCGGATCTGGATCTCCATCGGCTCCCCGGTCTGGCTGACCACGGTGGTGTGGAGCGACTGGTAGCCGTTGGACTTGGGCATGGCGATGTAGTCCTTGAAGCGTCCTGGGATCGGCTTCCAGAGGGAATGGATGATCCCCAGCGCGCCGTAGCAGTCCTTGATCGAATCGGTCAGCACCCGGATCGCCGAGAGGTCGTAGATCTCATCGAAGTCCTTGCCCAGCGCCATCTTGTTGGCGATGCTGTAGACGTGCTTGGGGCGGCCGCTGGTCTCGGCCCGGATCCCGACCGCCGCCAGCTCCCGCTCCAGGATCTCCTTGATGTCGTTGACGGAGGCCTCGCGTTCGCGCCGCTTGCGGGCGATCCGCTTGACGATGTCGGCGTACTCGTCGGGGTGGAGCTGGGCGAAGGAGAGGTCCTCCAGCTCCCACTTGATGGTCCACATGCCCAACCGATGGGCCAGCGGGCCGTAGATGTCGAGCGTTTCCTGGGCCATTGCCTTGCGCCGCGCCTCGGGCAGGAAGTCGACGGTGCGCATGTTGTGCAGCCGGTCCGCGAGCTTCATCAGGACCACGCGCACGTCCTCCGCCATGGCCACCAGCATCTTGCGGACGTTCTCGGCCTGGGCCTGCTCCTGGCTGCGGAAGGAGATCTTGTCCAGCTTGGTGACACCGGCGACGAGCTTGCCCACGGTGGGGCCGAAACTGCGCTCGAGATCCTGGACCGTCAGGTGGGTGTCCTCCACCGTGTCATGGAGGATGGCCGCCGCCAGCGTGTCCCGATCGAGCTGGAGCTCGGCGAGGATGGCCGCCACACTCAGCGGATGCTCGATGAACTTCTCGCCCGAGAGGCGGTTCTGGTCGTGGTGGGCGCTGGCCGCCGCTTCGTGGGCGCGCGAAAGGAACTCGACGTCCTTGGGCGGAAGGTAGCTGACTCGGGTCAGCAGGTCAGCGAATTGCATTGATCCGGTCCTCTTAGTTGCGTACCGGAATTATCCCCGATCCCGACCGAGTTCAAGCAGGCGCCCGCGCGGTCAGTAGGCTTTGGCCCAGACCACGGTGGCCGTCGCCGGCCGGCCGCACACGGCACAGGACCCCTGGGCCGGCTCGTCCAGGATGACGCGGGTGGTGGCCGTCGTCCGATCCTTGACGGTCAGTTCGCACGCGGCGTCCTGGCACCAGGGGGTGATGACGAAGCCGGTCGAGCTCTCGAAGTGCCGGACCATCTCCTCCAGGCTGGAGAGCCGGACCGTGTGCGCCTTTCGGAACTCCAGGGCGCGGGTGAGCATGGCTGTCTGGATCGATTCCAGCATGGCCGGAACCGCCCGCTCCAGCTCCCCCAGCTTGACCGGTTCCCTGACGCGGTCCAGGCGCCGGACCAGGCTGGCCTCCCCTTTTGCCAGGTCCCGCGGTCCGATCTCCAGACGCAGCGGGACTCCCTTCAGCTCCCACTCGTTGAACTTGTAGCCGGGGCGCTCCTGCCGCCAGTCGGCACGCACCCGGATCGTGGCCAGGCTGCGCAGGACGGGCGCCAGCGCCGCCTCGATCTGGGCCCGTTCGGCGTCGCTGCGGAAGATGGGCACGATGACCAGCTGGATGGGGGCGATCCGCGGGGGCAGCTGGAGGCCTGAGTCATCGCCATGAGCCATCACGATCGAGCCCACCATCCGCGTCGACATTCCCCAGCTCGTCGAGTAGGGATGCTGCAACTCGTTCGTCCGCCCGGTGAAGGTGAGGTCATAGGCGCGGGAGAAGTTCTGGCCGAAGAAGTGCGACGTCCCCATCTGCAGCGCTTTGCCGTCACGCATGATGCCTTCGATCGCCATCGAGTACTGGGCGCCGGCGAACTTCTCGGTCTCAGACTTGCGTCCCTTGAAAACCGGAATGGCGCACCAGTCCTCGGCGATGACGCGATAGCACTCCAGCTTCTCCAGCACCTGGGCCTCGGCCTCCTCCGCCGTCTCGTGGAAGGTGTGGCCCTCCTGCCAGAGAAACTCCATGGTGCGCAGGAAGAGTCGAGTCCGAAGCTCCCAGCGGAAGACGTTGTTCCACTGGTTGGTCAAGACAGGCAGGTCGCGGTAGGAGTGGATGTAGTTGCGCAGCACGCTGGCGATCATGGTCTCGGACGTGGGCCGGAGCACGAGTGGTTCTTCCAGCTCCTTGCCGCCGCCGCGCGTGACCATGGCGAATTCCGGCTCGAAGCCCTCGACGTGCTCCTGCTCCTTCTCCAGGAAGCTGAGCGGGATCAGCGCCGGAAAGTACCAGTTCTCGACGCCGGTCTGCTTGAAGAGGTCGTCGAGGGCGCGCTGGATGCGCTCCCAGAGCCCGTAGCCCAGGGGACGCATGACCATGCAGCCGCGCACCGGCGAGTAATCAGCGAGCTCGGCCTTGCGCACGACATCCTGGTACCAGCCCGGAAAGTCAACTGATTGCTTGCGGATGTCTTTGACGAACCCGGCCTCGTCGCGCTCGTCTTTCATAGAGCGCTGAGTATATAAAGTCTCAGCTCGCGAGCTTCGCGTCTTCGGCGGCGATGGCGTCGAGCTCGCGCAGGAGCGCGGGGACCAGCTCCTTCTCGGGGAAGCTGCCCACGATCTTGCCGTGCTTGAAGAGGATGCCCTTGCCCCGGCCGCCGGCGATCCCTATGTCCGCGTGCTGTCCTTCACCGGGGCCGTTGACCACGCAGCCCATGACCGAGACGTTGATCGGGCGCTTGATCCGCTTCAGCGCCTTCTCCACCTCGGCCACCATGGGCAGCATGTCGATCTCGAGCCGGCCGCACATCGGGCAGGCGATCAGGTTCGGC
>VBIC01000158.1 GCA_005881425.1 Chloroflexota bacterium
CCAGGCAAGGCGGCCGGCCAGGTAGCCGGTTCGATTCCAACGCCGTGATGTTCGAGCGCTGACACCCAGCTTTCCGATCCAGGGTGATTTAGAGTGGCAGGAGTGAGTCCGTTGGTTTCGGGTGTGCACGCCTTGATTTTCAGCAAGGACGCCGAGGCCGACCGCGCCTTCTTTCGGGACGTGCTCGGCCTCGACTCGGTGGACTCAGGAGGCGGCTGGCTGATCTTCGCCCTGCCGCCTGCCGAGGTCGCCGTCCATCCCTCGGAGGGCAGCGACCGGCACGAGTTGTACCTGCTGTGCGACGACATCGAAGCGACGGCCCAGGAGCTGCATGGCAAGGGCGTCGAGCTGGAGCGGCCCTTTCACGAGGAGCGGTGGGGCCGCGTCTCGTCGATCACCCTACCGGGCGGCGGGAAGCTTGGCATCTACCAGCCCATGCATCCCCTGGCGCATCGCAGAGCCCGGTGAAGCTGTTCGTCGTCGCATTTCTAGGGGTCGGGCTGGCAGTGTTGGCCGGTCTCTGGCTCGACCGGCGGTTGCCGCACCAGCGTGGACGAGATCCGGGCGTCGAAGCCAACGCTCGGCTGATTGGCTATGCCTCGATCGTATTGCTGATACCGCTGGCCGCGGAGGTCGGCACCGGTATCCGCCTCGGACTCCTTGCGCATGCGCTGATCGGATTCCTGCTCCTCCCGCCCCTGCTGCTCAAGCTGGGTAGCGTCGGCTACCGGTTCGTGCGCTACTACACAGGAGATGCGGGTTATCGCCTGGCGGGTCCGCCGGAGATCGTCATGCGCCTGCTTGGCCCGGCCCTGGTTTTGCTGACGTTGGCCCTCTTCGTCACCGGCATCGAGCTCTGGCTCTTCGGCTTTCGCTTCGGCAGTCAGTGGGCCGTCTGGCACAAGGCCGCCTTCGTGCTCTGGTTCCTCGCCATCACGGTGCACGTGGTGGCGTACTGGCGGCGGGCCTCCGAGCTCGCGCTCGCGGATTCACGCATCCGCCTCAAGGGCGCCATGGCCCGCCGCTCGCTGGTGATCGCCAGCCTGATCCTGGGTGGATCGCTGCTGATCGCGATGTTGCCCTTCCCCTCACCGTTCACGCTGCTTCCAGGCAGCGGCTGACTCGAGCCCAGAATGAATGTTCAGCAAAGACATCCCCGACTTCTGCAGGTCGTGCTCGACTGCACCGACGCACGTGCGCTGGCGGAGTTCTATCGACAGCTCCTCGGTCTGCGCTACCGGCCGGGTGACGAACCTCCCGCAGCCGGAGCGCCCGATCCGCAGGGACAGGATTGGCTGGTGCTGTGCGACTCCGCGGGGACGAATCGCCTCGCCTTCCAACAGGTGGCGAGACTGCCGCCGGCCACGTGGCCGGAAGGTCCTATCCCTCAGCAGCTCCACCTGGATCTGACCGTTCCGAGCATGGAGGAGTTCGAGGCCCAGCACGAACGAGCGTTAGGCCTCGGCGCCCGGCTGCTCCGCGACCGCTCCGACGATCCGGAGGAGCCGCTCAGGGTATACGCAGACCCGGCAGGACACCCTTTCTGCATCTTCGTGGCCGACCACCAGGATGGCCCTATTCAACTCTGAGCCTCACCGTTGCCCTCAAGACGAGCAATGAGCCCTTCCCCCGCGGTCATCGCCGGGCCCCCTTGAGTCCGAATCAGGCTCGAATCGGATCGGCGGTGACCATCGCTGGAAGTGTCGTTCGCAAGATGTCTTCCGCCTCTGCCACGATCTGCCGGACGACATCGCCCGCAGGCATGATGGCATCGATGAGGCCGGCGCACTGCCCGACATGGTTGATCCGGTAATCCAGCTGGCCTTCCGCTTCGGCGCGCTCCAGCGCGGACCAAAGTTCCCCTCGCCGCCGGCGAACCTCCGGCTCACGGCCGAGCCATTCCTCAATGAAGCGGGTCCTGACCACGCGCGACCATGCGCCCG
>VBIC01000104.1 GCA_005881425.1 Chloroflexota bacterium
CGTTCGTCACGAGCCGGCGCGTGCCTTGAACGGCGGCCGGGATGGGCTCGAGCTCATCCGCCGGCTCCTCGCCCAGGCCCCCGCGCTGCTGCGCGCGCCGGGATGCCTGCTCCTGGAATGCGACCCGGCTCAGGCGGCGAGAGTTCGTACCCTGGCCAGGCGTGCCTTCCCCGCAGCCTCGGTGGAAGTCCTCCGCGACCTGTCGGGCCGGTGGCGCGCGGTCGAGGTCCGACTGGGGTAGATGAGCGAGAGGTGGCCGGCCGACGATGCCCACACCGACGCGGCGGCGGTCCGGCTGCGCCGGGGGGCGGTGATCGTCTTCCCGACCGAAACCGTCTACGGGGTGGGAGCGCGGGCCTCTGACGAGAAGGCGGTCCGCCGCCTCTACGCCGTCAAGGGCCGGCCGGCGGCCCAGCCTCTGGTGCTCCTGGTCAGCTCGATCGCCGAGGTCGAGGCGCTGGCGCTGTGCGATGACCGGGCGCACCGGCTGATGAGCCGGTTCTGGCCGGGGGCGCTCACGATCGTCCTGCCGCGCCGCGACGCGGCCCTGACCCCGGCCGCGGCGGCGGGGACGACACTGGCTTTCCGGGCTCCGGGCCATGCAGTCGCCCTGCGGCTGCTCCAGGCGCTGGCGGAGCCTGTGGCCAGCAGCAGCGCCAACCGCGCCGGGGCGCCTCCACCGCTCGACGCGGACGCGGCCCAGGCGGCTCTGGGGCCGGACGTCGACCTCGTGCTGGACGGCGGGCCGGTCCCGATCGGGCGGCCCTCGACGATCGTGGACCTGAGCGGCGCGGCGCTTCGGGTGCTGCGCCCGGGCTCGATCTCGGAGGCCGAGCTCCTGCGCTCATAATGGAGTCCGTGCTGCAGGCGCGCGACCTCACCAGCAAGATCGATGCGGTCGATCCTGAGGTGGGAGACGCGATCCGCGAGGAGCTCGAACGCCAGCAGTACACGCTGGAGCTGATCCCTTCGGAGAACATCGCCAGCCCGGCCGTGCTCCAGGCGCTCGGGTCGCTCCTCAATAACAAGTACGCGGAGGGCTATCCGGGCAAGCGCTACTACGGCGGCTGCGTCAACGTGGACCGGATCGAGACGCTGGCGATCGAGCGAGCCAAGGCGCTCTTCAAAGCCGAGCACGCCAACGTCCAGCCTCATTGCGGGACCACGGCCAACTACGCCGTTTACGCCGCGGTGCTGAAGCCGAACGACACCGTGCTGGGGATGGACCTAAGCCACGGGGGCCATCTGAGCCACGGCAGCCCGGTCAACTTCTCGGGCAAGCTCTATCACTTCGTCCCCTACGGCGTGGACCGGGCGACGGAACGCATCGATTACGACGTCCTGGAGCGGCAGGCGCGCGAGGTTCGCCCCAGGATGCTGCTGGCCGGCTACAGTGCGTACCCCCGCCTGCTCGACTTCGAGCGGATGGCCGCGATCGCCCGGGCGGTCGAGGCGTATTTCTTCGTCGACATGGCGCATTTCGCCGGGTTGGTGGCGGGAGGCGCTCATCCCAGCCCGGTCCCGCACGCCGACCTGGTCAGCTTCACGACCCACAAGACGATGCGCGGACCCTGGGGGGCGATGATCCTATGCAAGGCGAAGTTCGCCGCCGAGGTCGACAAGAGCGTGTTCCCCGGCAGCCAGGGCGGCCCGCTCAACCACGCCATCGCGGCCAAGGCCGTGATGCTGGCCCAGTGGAAAACCCCGGAGTTCCGCAGCTACGCCCACCGGGTGGTGGAGAACGCGCGTGTCCTGGCCGAGGAGCTGCAGCGTCGCGGGCTGCGGCTGGTCAGCGGCGGGACCGACAACCACCTCATGCTGATCGACCTCAGGCCCCTGGGCCTGACCGGGAGGAAAGTGCAGGAGGCGTTCGACACCGTGGGCATCACCGTCAACCGCAACTCGATTCCCTTCGACGAGGCCAGCAAGTTCAATCCCAGCGGAATCAGGTTGGGGAGCCCCTCGGTGACGACGCGGGGCATGGGCCAGCCGGAGATGCGCCAGATCGCGGACATGGTGGCGACGCTGCTCCAGAGCCTCGACGACGAGGGGGTCAGGGGGCAGGTCCGGGCGCGCAGCCGAGCTCTCTGCGAACGGTTTCCCCTCCCATACTGACGACGCTGACCCACGCCGCCGCGCTGGCCTTCAGCCTGCTCCCGACCATCTCCCTGGACAAGTTCGAACCGGCCGTCGTTCCCTGCCTTGCGGCGCTCGCCACCACCGCGATCGCGGTGCTGCCCGTGCGCTGGCTCTCCTTCCGCCTGGGAGCGGTGGCGGAACCGGGCGGCCGGCACATCCACGCCCGGGCCATCGCCCGCCTGGGAGGCCTCGCCATGTATGCCGGCTTCGGCCTTTCCGCCGCCGTCTACTCGACCAACCGGGGCACGCTGGGCCTGCTGCTGTCGGCCGCGGTGATCACCACCCTGATGGTCGTCGACGACGTCCGGGGGATGGCGCCCCTGCTCAAGCTGGGCTCTCAGCTGGCTGCCTCCCTGCTCGCCATCGTGGCTTTCGGCTACGAGATCACCTACTTCAGCCTGCCGGGCCGAGTCGTCACCTTCCCTGCCTGGCTGGCCGTCCTGGTCAGCCTGATATGGTTCGTCAGCCTCCAGAACACGGTCAACCTGATCGACGGCGTCGACGGGCTGGCCGCCGGCGTGGTGGCGATCGTCGCCGGCGCCATCCTGCTGGCGGCCATCAACCTGCTTCGTCCGGACATCGTCATCCTCGCCGGCGCCCTGATCGGTGCCTGCCTCGGCTTCCTGCTCTTCAACTGGTACCCGGCGCGCATCTTCATGGGCGACGCGGGCAGCCATTTCCTTGGTTTCACCCTGGCTGCCATCTCGGTGCTCTCGATCGCCAAAGGCGCCGTCGTGATCTCCCTGGCCGTGCCCCTGCTGGGACTCGCCCTCCCCATCGCGGACACCGCCTGGGCCATCGTTCGGCGCAGGATCCGGGGCCGGTCGATCGCCAGCGCTGACGCCGAGCACATTCACCACCGGCTCCTCGATTTCGGGCTGAGCCCGCCCGAGACCGCTCTCCTCTTCTACTTCGGGACCGCCATCTGCGCCGCGCTTGGCCTGGCGGTGTACGGGCACAAGCGCGTGCTGCTCGGCGCCATCCTGCTGCTTCTGGTGGGCATGACCTTCATCCTTGTGCGCTTCTCACGCCGTAACGGGCGCGACTAATGGCACGAGGCGCGAAGCGCCGAGGAGCGAGACGCCGCGCAGCGGTGGCGAGCCAGGGCGCGCGGCGAGCAGGCCAGCGCAAGGCAATTCGGCCGCATTGGAATTTGCGGCCGGCCGCGTGCTGGCAGTCCGCGAGCCGCACTTGCGCCCGGTCCGATGCTAAGCTGAATGGTGGTTGACAACGCGGCACGCATGAAGCGCACCAGCGACGCTCCGTCGACGGGCGAGCTCGTCGGTCTGGGCGTCTTTCTCGCTGGAGCCTTCGTTGCTCCGCTGATCGCTGGTCTACTCCTCGACCTGCTCCTGCACACCACCCCGATCTTCCTCGTGCTCGGATTGCTCGCCGGTATAATCGCCGCCGGAGCGGGGGTCTACACGCGGTTCAAGCGATATTTGTGATGAGCACAGCAACATCCATCGACATCGTCGCGCGTACCGTTCGGCGCACCGTGATCGTGTGCCTTGTGGCAGCCGCCTTTGCCCTGGTAGCCGGGGTGGTGTCGGGCCACCCGGGCGTCGGCCTGGCCCTGGCGGTCGGCCTTGGCCTGGGCTCGATCAACGGCCTGCTGGTCCGCTGGTCGGCGGGGGTCGCAGTCGCGTTCGGCGCCGTCAGCCTGGGCCGGCTCTTCGCCTTCACAGGCCTGGCGCTCGTGGCCGGCATCTTCCTCGGCCTTCGGGAGACCTGGCTGGTGATCGTGGGCCTGGCCCTGGCCCAGTTGGCCCTGGTGGCCATGGCCGCCCGGCAGGCGCTGGCTCGATGACACTCCGGCTCGTGGCGGAGACCGCTCCCGGAACGCACCCCGCGATCAGTCTCTGCGGCTCGCCCTTCTGCAATCTCGACGTCGACAGCCTGATCTCGAGCGCGATCGCGATCGCGGTGACGCTGGCCATGGCTTTCGCCATCCGCTACCGCCTCACGCACGGGGTGCCGGGCAAGTTCCAGATGGTGTTCGAGTTCATCCTCGACTTCGCCCGCCGCCAGGTCTCGGAGACGGTGGGGCCGACGGCCCAGTTCGTGGTTCCGCTCGCGGCTACCATCGCCCTCTACATCCTGGTCGCCAACTGGATCGACTTCCTGCCGCTCGGCGTGGTCCCGAATCTGATTCCAGCCAACAGCGATCTCAACCAGACCGCGGCCATGGCGATCGTGGTCATCGTCCTGGTCGAGTGGTACGCGATCCGGGAGCGCGGGCTCGGCGGATATCTCGTCCACTACACGAGGCCGATGGAGATGAGCCCGATCGTCCGGGCCCTCTTCACGCCGCTCAATATCATCGAAGAGATCGCCAAGCCGGTCACCCTGTCGCTCCGTCTCTTCGGCAACATATTCGCCGGGGTGGTCATGGTCTACCTCATCTCCACCTTGATTCCCACCTTCCTGCCCTCGGCCGCGCTGGGCGCTGCGGTCAGCGCCGTCGTGCTGGCTGCGTGGAAGATCTTCGACGTCGGCTTCATCGGGGCCATCCAGGCGTTCATCTTCTTTTTGCTGACCATCATCTATTTCGGTATGGCGCGGGAAGGCCTCGACGAGGAACATCACGGCGGAGCTGCGGCAGGCGCGCACTAGCACGAAGGGAGGAATCACATGGAACACGCCATCCAACTGGCCGGCGCGATCATCGGGGCGGGCATCGCCCTGGGCGGAGGCGCGATCGGCGCGGCCGTCGGTGATGGCCTGGTCGGCAACGCGACGATCAACGGCACCGCGCGGCAGCCGGAAGCGCAGGGGCGGCTCCAGACCATCATGTTCCTGATCGTCGGGCTCGTGGAAGCCATGTACTTCATCAACCTCGCGCTCGGGTTCTACTTCATCACCGTGCTCGTGAAGTAACGAGATGCCATCCGTCCTCCTGGCCAGCTCCGGACTGCTCGCGGTCAACCTGACGCTCGTCATCGAGCTGCTCGGCTTCATCGTCATGCTGGGCATCCTGGCGCGCTGGGTGTACCCGATCGTGATGGCGGCGGCGCAAGCCCGGCAGAAGCAGATCGCCGATCAGCTGGCGGCCGCCGACCGGGCGCGCCGAGAGGCCGAGCAGCGGCTGGCCGAGGGCGAGTCCCAGCTGCAGGAGGCGCGTGTCGAGGCCCAGCGGATCATCGAGGCCGCCAACCGCTCCGGCGAGCGGCTGATCAAGGAGGCTCAGGAGCGGGCCCAGCAGGAAGCCCAGCGCATCGTGGAGCAGGCGAAGAAGGAAATCGAGGCTGAACGGCAGCGGGCAATCCAGGCCATCCGGGCGGAAGCCGCCGACCTGGTCGTGGACGCCACCCGCAGGGTGCTCGGGGAGAGTCTGGACGGGGACCGGCATCGCAAGCTGATCGAGGAGGTCATCGCCCAGGTGGCGGAGGAGTCGAGTGCCGCACAGTAACGTCGCCCGCCGCTACGCCCAGGGCGTCTTCCAGCTGGCCCAGGAGGAACACGACCTCGACGGCTGGCGGACCGAGCTTGGCAAGCTCGAGGCACTGCTGGAAGACGAGGTGCTCCGGGCCGCGTTCGCCAACCCCGCGGTCAGCATGGCGCGCCGGCTGGAGCTGGCAAAGCGACTGGCCCCGGAGCTGAAACCCGAGAGTGAGAACCTGCTCCGGCTGCTGGTCGAACACCAGCGGACGGCCGAGATGCAGGCCATCCGCCGCGCCTTCGAGCGCATGGCCGACGAGGCCTCGGGCATCGTGGACGTCACCCTCACCAGCGCGGTCGAGCTGGCCGAGGCCGATCGCCGGCGCTACGAACGGGAGCTGGCCGAGCGGCTGGGCCGGCAGGTGCGGATCCACTACCGGCGCGATCCGGAGCTGATCGGCGGGGCTCTGATCCAGATCGGGGATCGTGTCGTCGACGGGAGCGTGCGCAGCCAGCTGCAGCGTCTGCGCCAGGCGCTGGCGGGCTGACCGCAGCAGAAGGAGGAAGCGTGGGTATTCGGTCGGACGAGATCAGCGGCCTGATCCGCAAGCGCATCAAGGATTTCGACGTTCCGGTGCTCAGTGCCGACGTGGGCATCGTGACCCAGGTCGGTGACGGCATCGCCCAGGTCTACGGGCTGCAGAAGGCGCAGTCCCTGGAGCTCCTCGAGTTCCAGAACGGGGTCCAGGGAGTCGCCTTCAACCTCGAGGAGGACTCGGTGGGCTGCATCATCCTTGGGCCTTACGAGGAGATTCGCGAAGGGGACGAGGTGCGGACCACGGGGCGAATCATGCAGGTCCCGGTAGGCGAGGCGATGGTGGGACGGGTCGTCAACGCGTTGGGCAAGCCCATCGACGGCAAGGGACCGATCGAGACCCGGGAGTTCAGCCCGGTCGAGAAGGTCGCCCCCGGCGTGATCACGCGCCAGCCCGTCGACACCCCGCTTCAGACCGGCATCAAGGCAATCGATTCCATGATTCCGATCGGGCGCGGCCAGCGCGAGCTGATCATCGGAGACGGCCAGACCGGAAAGACGGCTATTGCCCTGGACACCATCATCAACCAGAAGGGCCAGAACGTGATCTGCATTTACGTCGCCATCGGCCAGCGGGCGGCCACGGTGGCCCAGGTGGCGGCGACTCTCGAGAAGCAAGGTGCCATGGACTACACCACGGTGGTCGCCGCGACCGCCAGCGAGCCGGCGCCGCTCTGGTACATCGCTCCCTACGCCGGCTGTTCGATCGGCGAGTTCTTCCGGGACAAGGGCCAGGACGCGCTCCTCGTCTACGACGACCTTTCGAAGCACGCCTGGGCCTACCGCCAGATCTCGCTCCTGCTGCGCCGTCCGCCCGGCCGGGAAGCCTATCCGGGCGACGTCTTCTACCTGCACTCCCGGCTACTCGAGCGCGCGGCACGGATGAGCAAGGACTTCGGAGGCGGGTCGCTGACCGCGCTCCCGATCATCGAGACCTTGGCGGCGGACATCTCGGCCTACATCCCGACCAATGTCATCTCCATCACGGACGGTCAGATCTACCTGCTGCGCGACCTCTTCAACGCCGGTGTGCGCCCCGCCATCTCCACCGGCCTCTCCGTATCCCGGGTCGGCAGCGCCGCTCAGATCAAGGCCATGAGCCGGGTGGCCGGACGCCTCCGCCTCGACATGAGTCAGTACTCCGAGCTGGCCGCCTTCGCCCAGTTCGCCTCCGACCTCGACAAGCGCACCCGCGACCAGATCGAGCGCGGCAAGCGGATGACCGAGCTGCTCAAGCAGGGGCAGTACGCACCGATGCCGATCGCGCGCCAGGTCATGGTCCTCTTTGCGGGAGTCAACGGCTATGTCGACGACGTGCCTGTGGAGAGTGTGCGGACCTTCGAGCGCGAGCTCCTGGGCTACCTCGAGGGGTCTCATCCCGAGATCGAGCAGGCGATTGCCAAGGAGCGGGTGGTCTCGGAGCAGACGGAGAAGGCGTTGCGAGCCGCGATCGAGGAGTTCCGCAAGGGCAGCCCGCTGGTGAGCAAGCAGGAAGCGCCGCGCGCGGCGGAGGGGACGGGACAGGCCCAGGGCCCGCTGCAGCGGGCGCGCCAGAAGACGGAGGGCGCGCCGGCGAAGGCCGCCAGCCCAAAGGCCGCGTCCTGAGGGATCAGTGGCCACCCTAGCCGACATCCGCCGCCGGATCGCCAGCATGAAGAACACCCAGCAGATCACCCGGGCGATGCAGGCGGTGGCCGCGTCCAAGCTGCGCAAGGCTCAGGCCCGCGCCCAGGCGGCTCGACCCTACGCCGAGCGCATGGAGCAGGTCCTGAGCGAGGTGGCCGAGCGGGTGTCAGGCACGCCGCATCCATTTCTCAGCCGGCGAAGGGTGCGCAAGCGGCTGCTCATCCTGGTGACCGCCGACCGTGGGCTGGCCGGCGCCCTCAACGTGAACGTCCAGCGGGCGGCGCTGCAGCAGCTGCGGCAGGGGCCGCCGGTCGTGCTCGCCACCATCGGCCGCAAGGGCCGCGAGTTCTTCCGCCGGCTCAACGTGCCGATCGTGGCTGAGGTCTCCCAGATCGGCGACCGCCCCGAGCTGAAGACCATCCTGCCCGTCGTCACCGTGGCCATGGACGAGTACCTGGCCGGCAACGTGGACGAGGTCTCACTCGCCTATACCAGGTTCGTCTCCATGACGCGCCTGAACCCCACCATCACGCCCTTGATCCCGGTCACCGTGCCCGAGCGTAAGAGCGAGGGGCCGCGCGCCGAACACCTCTACGAGCCGGAGCCGGAGGAGGTGCTCGCCCGGTTGCTGCCCCGCTACGTCGAGGCCCAGGTCTACGCTGCCGTGCTCGACAACATCGCGTCCTTCTACAGCGCCCAGATGATCGCCATGCGCAACGCCACCGACAACGCGGGTGAGCTGATCCAGGACCTGACGCTTCTGCGCAACAAGGTGCGTCAGGCGACGATCACCAAAGAGCTGATGGAAATCGTGGGGGGCGCGGAAGCGCTCGCCGCAGGAGGGTAATCGAGACCATGGCCGTTGCAGAGAAAGCCAAGAGCAAGGAGAAAGCCCGAAAAGCGCGCGTCGGCCGGGTGGCCCAGGTCATCGGCCCGGTGGTGGACGTCGCCTTCCAATCGGAGGAGCTGCCCGAGATCTACCACGCCCTGGAGATCGACCGCAAAGAAGGCCGGCTGGTGCTGGAGGTCCAGCAGCACCGCGGCAACAACGTGGTCCGGACCATCGCCATGCAGTCGACAGACGGGTTGGTGCGTGGCACCGAGGTCCGCGACACCGGCCAGCCGATCACGGTCCCGGTGGGAAAGGGGATCCTGGGGCGCATGATGAACGTGATCGGGGAACCGATCGACGGCAAGGGCGAGATCAAGGCCGATCGGCGGCTGCCGATCCACCGTCCCGCGCCGCCCGTCAGCGAGCAGGAGGTCGGGACCAGCATCCTGGAGACGGGGATCAAGGTCATCGACCTGGTCTGCACCTTCGCCAAGGGCAGCAAGATCGGCCTGTTCGGGGGCGCCGGCGTGGGCAAGACGGTCATCGTCATGGAGCTGATCCGCAACATCGCCACCGAGCACGGCGGCTCGAGCGTCTTCGCGGGGGTGGGCGAGCGAACACGCGAGGGCAACGGGCTCTGGCTCGAGATGAACGAGTCGGGGGTCATCGACAAGACGGCCCTGGTCTTCGGCCAGATGAACGAGCCGCCCGGCGCCCGAGCCCGGGTGGGGCTCACGGGTCTGACCCTGGCCGAGTACTTCCGCGACGAGGAGGGCGCGGACGTTCTCCTCTTCATCGACAACGTTTTCCGCTACACGCTGGCCGGAAGCGAGGTGTCGGCGCTGCTGGGGCGGATGCCGTCGGCGGTCGGGTACCAGCCCACGCTGGCCACCGAGATGGGTGACCTGCAGGAGCGCATCACCTCCACCAAGAAGGGTTCGATCACCTCGGTCCAGGCCGTCTTCGTCCCGGCCGACGACTACACCGACCCGGCCATCGCGACCACCTTCGCCCACCTGGGCGCGACGGTCAGCCTCTCCCGGGCGATCGTGGAACGGGGCATCTATCCGGCGGTGGACCCGCTCGATTCCTTCTCCCGCATCCTGGCACCCGAGGTGGTGGGCGACGAACACTACCGCGTGGCGCGGGGAGTGCAGGAGGTGCTGCAGCGCAACAAGGAGCTGCAGGACATCATCGCCATCCTGGGGCCGGACGAGCTCTCGGAGGACGACAAGCTGATCGTGGCGCGGGCCAGGAAGATCGAGCGTTTCCTCTCTCAGCCGATGTTCGTGGCCGAGGTCTTCACCAACCGCCCGGGCAAGTACGTCCCGCTCAAGGAGACGATCCGCGGCTTCAGCGAGATCCTGGCGGGTAGGCACGACGAGCTGCCCGAGCAGGCCTTCTACATGGTGGGGACCATCGACGAGGCCGTCGAGGCGTCGAAGAAGGCGTAGCCGTGGCAGTCGAGGCTGGTCCGGGCCGCGTACGCGATAAGCTGCGCGTCGACATCGTGACCGTCGAGGGGCGCCGCTTCGAGGGCGAGGCGGATTTCGTACTGGCACCCGGCTCCGAGGGTGAGCTGGGGATACTGCCCCGCCACATCGCGCTCCTGACTCCCCTGGCCCCAGGCTCGGTGAAGGTGCGCAACGACGGCGAGGAGCAGTTCTTCTTCGTCTCGGGAGGATTCCTCGAGGTCCTCCCCGACCGGGTCACGGTGCTGGCCGACGCGGCGGAGCGGGCGGACGACATCGACGAGGCGCGGGCCCAGGAAGCTCGTCGCCGGGCGGCCAGCATGCTGGAACAGAAGCTCTCCGACACGGACGCGGCCGTCGCCGCTGCCGCGCTGGCCCGGGCAGAGGCCCGGCTGCGTCTGGCCGAGCTGCGCCGCCGCCGCCGAGCCTAGCGCCGACCGGCAGGGTGGGGCTTCGCTTCCCCTGCTAACCTAGGGGGCCAGTGGCCCAGCTACTGATCGAGGGGGGATCACGCCTCAGCGGGCGCATCTCGACCAGCGGTTCCAAGAACGCCGTCCTTCCCATCCTGGCGGCTTCCCTGCTCACCGACGAGGAGTGCCGCCTCAAGAACGTGCCCCGGATCGAGGACGTGACCACCATGGCCGCGCTGCTGCAGACCATCGGCGTCCAGGTGCGCTGGCTGGACCCGCACCAGCTCCTGGTCGACCCCTCGCAGATCAGCCGGCCGGAGGTCCTGGCCGGGGACGCCACCAGGATGCGGGCCTCGTTCCTGCTCATGGGTCCGCTACTGGCGCGGCAGGGGGAGGCGCGCGTCGCCAAGCCGGGCGGCGACGACATCGGCATGCGGCGGGTCGAGCAGCACGTGCACGGCCTTCGCCTCATGGGAGCGAGCGTGGAACTGGAGGACGGCCAGTACGTGGCCCGCGCCGACGGCTTGCACGGCGCGACCATCCATCTGGACATGCCGACCGTCACCGGGACCGAGAACCTGATGATGGCGGCCGCGACCGCGGAGGGAGTCACGACCATCCATAACGCGGCCCGCGAGCCGCACGTCGTCGACCTCGCCTTCTTCCTGGGCCGGATGGGCGCCCGCATTCGTGGAATCGGCAGCGACATCCTCCAGATCGAGGGCGTCGGGGAGCTCAGCGGGGCGACCCACCGGGTGATCCCCGACAACGTCGAGGCCGGGACCTACGCGATCGCGGCGGCCGCCACCGGCGGTGAGGTCCTGCTGGAAGACCTCGAGCCGGCGGACCTGCAGGCGCTCATCCTCAAGCTGCGGGCCGCCGGCGCTGATGTCGTGGAGCAGGGACACAGCCTCGCCGTCCGCCGATCGGGTGAGCTTCGGCCCGTAGACGTCACGACCTGGCCCCACCCCGGCTTCCCGACCGACCTGCAGGCTCCCTACGTCAGCCTCATGACCCAGGCCGGGGGACGCAGCGTGGTGTCGGAGGCGGTCTTCGAGAACCGATTCCAGCACGTAAGGGAGCTGAACCGGCTGGGTGCTGAGATCACCGTCGAGGGACGCAGCGCCATGGTCAGCGGCCCGGCGCGGCTGCGCGGGGCCCGTGTGGCCGCGCCCGACATCCGCTCCGGCGCGGCCCTGGTCGTCGCGGGACTCTGCGCATCGGGGACGACGGTGATCGACAACGTCTTCCACCTCGAGCGCGGCTACGAGGACCTGGAGCTCAAGCTGCGAACCCTTGGAGCCCATGTCTTTCGCGAGGACGACGCGCGCGATCCCGAGCGCCCCGATCTCTCGAAAGTCGTCGGCGACTGAGCTCGGCAAGGGCGTGCTCTCCAAGAAGATCGGCATCGACCTGGGCACGTCCTCGGTGACCGTCTACGTCAAGGGCGAGGGTATCGTGCTTCGCGAACCTCCGGCCGACGATCGCGCCGGACCGACCCTGCAGCGCGTGATCGGACGGGTGATCGGCCGGCAGCGGATCTTCAGGCCGGACGTCATGCTCTCCGTCCCCGGCGCCGTGACCGGCGTGGAGCGCCGGGCGGTGCTCGAGGCGACGATGCAGGCAGGGGCGAAGAGCGCCTACCTGATCGAGAAGCCGCTGGCGGCTGCGATCGGGGCGGGGATCGCCATCGCCAGCACGGACGGGATCGCCGTCTGCGACCTGGGCGCGAGCGGCGCTGAAGCCGCGGTGATCGTGCAGGGTGAGATGGTGACCTTCGCCGTCATCAGAGCCGGCGGGGAGCGTCTGGACCAGGCAATCGTGCAAGCGGTCGCGGCCCGACACGGTGTGGCCATCGACCGGCGTGAAGGCGAGCGTCTCAAGCTGGAGCTGGGGCGGGCGCTCGCCCCCGAGCGGGGCCGGGCCCGGGTGGCACAGGCGAAGGCTGCTGGCGGAGGTGAGGTGTCGATCGACGCCGCAGAGGTCCACGCCGCGCTGGCCCCGCTGCTGGATGAGCTCGTCCGGGGGCTGGAGGAGGTGATCGGCCTGACGCCGCCGGCGGTCGCTCCCGCGCTCGCCCGCAACGGCCTGGTCCTGAGCGGCGGCGCCGCCCAGCTGCCCGATCTGGACCGGTTCCTCGGCGGGCGGCTGCGGCTGCCCGTGGTGGTGGCGCGCAACGCCCAGGCCTGCGTCGCGACCGGCACCGGGCTGGCGCTGGACAATCTGCAGATGATCCGGCGAGGGCAGCACTACATCACGTGACGGCGACGGCGGCGTCAGATGGTGCGGCGCGGCCACTGACGGTCGCGGTCGACAGCCGCGAGCTCGACCCCGGGTCCGCCACCTCCGGGGTCTCACGCTACCTTCGCTGCCTGCTCGCCGCCCTCGCGGGCGATCCGGAGATCGCGATCAGGGTCCCAGGCGCAGCCGGCCCCCGTGTCCTCGGCCCCCACGTCCTGATGCCCCTGCGCGCGCGCCGCCAGGGAGCCGACGTCCTGCACGGCCCGGCCAACGGCCTGCCCTTGCTGCGCTTTCGGATCCCGTCCGTGGTCACGGTCCACGACCTCGCCATCTACGAGCATCCCGAATGGTTTCCCGACCGGCAGTGGATCTCCACCAGGGTCCTGGTGCCGGCCCCGGTCCATGCCGCCCGGGTCGTGATCTGTCCCTCAGAGGCGACGCGCCGAGGACTGGCCGGCCGTCTGGGCGTCCCGGCAGGCAAATGCCGCGTCATCCCCCATGGCGTGGAGGCGGAGTTCTCGATCCGGATCGATCAGGGGCGGTTAGCGGCGGTCCGCACCCGGCTGGGCCTGCCGGCCCGCTACTGGCTTCAGGTGGGGACGGTCCAGCCGCGCAAGAACTACGAGGCGACGCTGTCGGCCCTGGCGCGCATCCCGTCGGCCGACCGGCTGCCGCTCTTGATCGTGGGCGGGCTGGGGTGGAAATACGAGCCCGTGCTGCGCGCGATCGACGAGCTCGGCCTGTCGGGGCAGGTACGCCTGATCGGGCCGGTCGACCAGGCCATGCTGCCGGCCGTGTACCAGATGGCGGACGCCCTCGCCTTCCCCTCCTACGACGAGGGCTTCGGCTTCCCGGTGCTCGAGGCCTTCGCCGCGGGCATCCCGGTGGTGGCGGCGCGGCGGGGGGCGATCGCAGAGATAGCGCAAGAGGCTGCGATCCTGATCGAGCCGGATGACCACGGCGCGCTGGCCGACGGGCTCATGAGCCTGCGCCGGGATGAGGTCCTGCGCGAGCGCCAGGTTGCCGCCGGCCGGGCCCGGGCCCGCGAGTACACGTGGGAGAGATCAGCGCGGGCCCACAAGGACGCCTTTCGCACGGCGGCGCGGCAGACCGCCAGCTGAAAGGGCCGATCGCGGCCCCACGCTGCGTGATTGCGCGTCCGACCGATGATTCAGCGGGCTACGTCCTCCAGGATGCGCCAGATCGCCCGGGCGGCGGCCGGCCAGGTGAAGCGAGCGCTCCAGTCATGCCCGAGCGCGATCAGGCGCTGGCGCTCTCTTTCGTCATCCGCGAGGCGGCGCAGCGCCTCGATCCACCCCGCGCGGTCCCGCGGCCCGCGGAGCAGGCCGGCTTCTCCCACGATCTCTGGCAGCGCGCCCGCCGTCGATGCAAGCACCGCGGTGCCGCACCGCATCGCCTCCAGCACCGGGAAGCCGAAGCCTTCGAAGCGCGAGGGGAGGGTGAGCGCGAGCGCACCCGCGTAGAGAGAGGGCAGGTCCGGCGAGGGCACGTAGGGAAGGACCTGGACGCCCTCCTGCTGGACGGACTCATGGCCGCTCCCTGCCAGCAGGAGCGAGGCCTTTAGGCCGGTGCGGCGAGCCTGGGCGAAGGCGCTGAGCAGGAAGGGAAGGTTCTTGCGGGGATGGGCCCGTCCGACGTAGAGGAAATACCGCGCGGGCAACCGGTATCTGGCGCGAACGCGAGCGACCTCCCCGGCGGGCTGGGGCCGCATCGTCTCGCTGACGCCGGAGTGGACCACGGCCACGCGGGAGGGCTGCACTCGATAGAAGCGGCGCAGGTCGTCGGCCGTCGACTGCGACACGGCGATCAGCCGGCTCGCCCGGCGGGCCATCCATCGCGTGCTCAGCTCCAGGTACCACCAGTCCGGGGCACGATAAGCCGCCCTCTGGTAGCGGTGGCCGACGTCGTGGATCGTGGCCACGCCGGGCGGCCCCAGGACGACCGGAAGCACGTGGCTGGGGACGTAGACCACGTCCGGACGATCGCGCGCTACCGCGCGGGCGAAGGCCCAGTGAGTCCACAGCCTGGGGAAAGGGATCGGCCGCCACTCGACCTGGCCCTGGAGCCAGGAGGGAGCGCCGCCGGCGTTGGCGTAGCAGCGCACGGTTCGGTCCCCACGCAGCGCGGCCAGAGCCTCGATCACCTCCCGGGCGTAGACCTCGGTGCCGGAGGGTTGAGGGCGCAGCGCCGGCGTGGCGTCGACGGCGACGATCATCGAGGCGCGTGGAGCCGAAGTCGCGGCATGCCTCTGCTAGCATCCACGGCGTGCGGGATGGCGCCCTGGAAGGGATCGGTATCGATCTGCTCTTCGCGGCCCCGCCTTTCACCGGGCTGGAGGTTCACGCTCTGCATATCCTGCGCGGCCTGGCCCTGGTGCAGACTCCGGTCGACGTCTTCGCCCAGGAGGACGTCGCACCGGTCATCGCGCAGCAGGCTGACGGCCACCGCGTGATCCCGTTTCCCACCGTGCCGCGTGCGCTGCGCCTGGGTCGCGAGCAGTGGGCGATCCCCTGGCGATTCGGGCCTCGACCACGGTCTTACCGTCTGTTTCATGGCGTGATCGGGGTCGCGCCCGTGTTCGTCAAGATTCCTTTCGTCCTCACCGTGCCCGACCTGGCCTATCGGGTCGCCGCCCGCCAGCTGCACCCTCGAGCCCGCTGGTATTTCGGGACCCTGGTACCGCGCAGCATCCGCCGGGCGCGGCGGATCATGGTCTCGTCACAGGCGATCCGCCGCGAGGTCATCGACCTGTACCATATCGCGCCCGACCGCGTCGTCCACATCCCGCTCTGCGCCGACCCGATCTTCACGCCCCAACCCGTGGAGGTGGTGACGGCGGTCCGCAAGCAGTTCGGACTCCCCGAACGCTATATCCTCTACGTCGGGACCATCGACCCGCGCAAGGACCTGGGCCGGCTCCGGGCCGCTTATGACCTTCTCCCGCCGGACCTTGCCGACACCGCGCTGGTGATCGCCGGACGGACGGCGCGGGGAGCGGAGCGCCTGGCCCGCGAGCTGAGCCGCCCCGGCCGGCGGGGCCACGTCCTTCCAATCGGCTACGTCCCTCGCGAGACGCTGCCCGCCCTGTACACGGGCGCGGCCATCTTCGTCTACCCATCGCGCTACGAGGGCTTCGGCCTGCCCGTCCTGGAAGCGATGGCCTGCGGGACCCCGGTGGTGGTCTCGGCCTGCGATGCCCTGCGCGAGCTGGTCGGCGACGCCGGAGTCGTCGTCCCCTCTCCCGACGTCGAGGCCCTGACCCAGGCGATCGAACGGCTGCTGCGCTTCGAGGACGAGCGGCAGGCGCTGCAGCGGCGGGGGATGGTGCGCGCCTCCCAGTTCAGCGCCCAGCGCCTGGGCCAGCAGACCGCCGAGGTCTACCGGCAGGCGCTTTCGGCGTGACGCGGCTGCGCATCCTGGGGATCCCGGTCGACGCCGTCACCGAGGCCCAGGCGGTGCAATGGGTGCGGGCGGCCATGGTAGGGGGGCCGCCGCGCCAGATCGTGACCGTCAATCCGGAGTTCGTGATGCGGGCTCGTTCCGACCCGCCTTTCCGAGCGGTCCTGGAAGCTGCCGACCTGGCTATCCCGGACGGCGCCGGCTTGCTCTGGGCCGCCCGGCGCCGGAAGCAGGTCATCCCGCAACGGGTGGCCGGAGTCGACCTGATCCACGCCCTCGCGGGAGAGGCGGAGCGGGCGGGCTGGCGCGTCTTCCTCCTCGGGGCGCGCCCCGGAGTGGCCGCCGCCGCGGCGGCGGTCCTTCATCGCCGGCACCCGGGGCTGATCATCTGCGGTATCCTCGCAGGCTCCCCGTCTCCCTCGGAGGACGCAGCCAGCAGCGCCGCGGTCCGGGCCGCCCGCGCCGACCTGCTCCTGGTCGCCTTCGGCGCCCCCGCCCAGGACCTGTGGATCGCCCGCAACCTGGAGCGCTCCGGGGCGAGGGTGGCGATGGGGGTTGGAGGCGCCTTCGACTTCATCTCCGGCCAGGCCCGGCGCGCTCCGGCCTGGATGCGGCGGCGCGGCCTGGAGTGGCTCTACCGGCTGAGCCGCGAACCCTGGCGCTGGCGCCGGATGCTGGCTCTGCCCCGGTTCGTGGTCCTGGTGCTCAAGGGCGCCTGAGTGGCCCGGGTCGACCTGCACCTGCATACCGGGTATTCGCCGGACTCGATCAGCCGCCTCCAGGCGGTCGACCGGCGGGCCCGGCAGGCCGGCCTCACCCACCTGGCCGTCACCGACCACGACACCATCGCCGGCGCCCTCCGGCTGAAGGAGATCAGCAGCCTGCCCGTTATAGTCGGCGAAGAGATCATGACCGCCCGCGGCGAGCTGATCGGGCTCTTTCTGACTGAGCCGGTGGCGCCCGGGCTGGCTCTCCCAAAGACGGCCGAGTTGATCCACCAGCAAGGAGGCCTCGTGTACGTGCCGCACCCGATGGATCCCTTCCGGCGCGGCCTGGGCATGCAGGGGCTCAGAGAGCTGGGCGAGGCGATCGACGTGATCGAGGTCTTCAACGCCCGCTGCGTGCGGCCGTCCTCCAACGACCTGGCGGCCCAGGCCGCCCAGGGACTCCCGGCCGCGCAGGCCGCCGCCAGCGACGCCCACACCCTGTGGGAGATCGGCCGGAGCCTGGTCGAGGGCCCGGATTTCTCCGACGGCCCTGGCCTCCTGCGCAGCCTCCGCCAAGGCCGCCTCCGCCGCCGGCGCGCGCCCGCGGCGATCCACCTCTTCAGCCGCTACGCGGTGCTTCGCCACCGCCTCCAGCCTGGGCGCCGGTGACCGGCGCCGGCCTCGGCGCCGTCCGGCGCTTCCACAGCGGAATCCTGCTCACGCTCCTGCTCTTCACTGCGGTCTTCAGCCTGGCGGCCGTGCCCCCCACCGACGCCGACCTCTGGTGGCACCTGGCCAACGGCCGGTTGCTGGTCCAGCTGCGCGGCTGGCCGGCCGTCGACGCCTACTCCTTTTCGGCGGTAGGCCATCCGTGGGTGATGCACGAATGGCTCGGCGACCTGCTGATGTACGGGATCTACCGGCTGGGTGGCCTGCCGCTCCTGGTCTTCCTGTTCGCGGCGCTGGTGACGCTCGGGGCGGTCTGCCTCTATCGGCTTCTGACCGGTGCCGGGCTCCACGGTACGGCGGCGGCCGCTCTGACCCTCGCCGGCGCGCTGGCCGGATCGACTGCCTGGGGCGCCCGGCCGCAGGTGTTCAACCTGGCCCTGGCCGGTATCCTCCTCCTCGGGCTGCGGGCCCACCGCCGCGGAAGGCTTGGAGCCTTCTGGCTGGTGCCATACCTGTGGCTCTGGGCCAACCTGCATTCCGGCTTCCTGGTGGGTGTGATCCTGGCCGCGCTCGCGGCCGCCGGCGACGGCTTCGATGCCTGGCGGGCCGGCGACCGGGAGGCACAGAGGGGGTCGCGGCGCGTGGCCTACGCCACCCTGGGCGGCCTGGGCCTGTCGCTGGTCAACCCCTACGGGCTCCAGGCCGTCCTCTTCCCGCTCGGGACCCTGACCTCGCCCCTGATCCAGAACGCGATCCAGGAATGGGCCTCGCCTGACTTCCATTCCCTCGCCGGCCGCCTGCTCGAAGCTCTCCTGTTCCTGGTGATCCTGGGACTGGCCACCAGGAGGGTGAGGGCGACGACGAGCGAATGGCTCTCGATGCTGGCCCTGCTGGTCCTGGCGCTTGCCTCCCAGCGCCACGTGCCCCTCTTCGTGCTCGCGGCCGCGCCCTTGATCGGTCGCTGCGGACAGGCCCTTGTGGACCAGCTGGCCTCCGTGGTCCCGCTGCCGGCCCCCGCCTCCGGCGACCGGGTGGCTTTCCGGGCGCAGGTGCTGGCGCCGCGGCGACCCACGCCGGCCCTGGGGCTCGTCAACCTGGCCCTGCTGGTCGTGGTGGGCGCGGGCATGCTCGCCTACCGGGCCCTGCCCAACCTGGAACCCGGGCGCGAGCAGGCCGCGATCGCCGGGGCCTTTCCCACCCACGCGGCTGCGGCGCTGGCCGGCATGGGCCGGCCGGTCCGGGTCTTCAACGAGTACGGTTGGGGCGGCTACCTGGTGTGGACCGGGTACCCGTCGACCCGGGTGGTCATCGACGGGCGGGTAGAGGTCTATGGCGACGCCGTCTTCCGCGACTATCTGGCCGTCAACGCCCTGGTCCCCGGATGGCGCCAGGTCCTCGACCGCTACCAGCCGGACGCGGTGCTCTTTCCCACCGGGCACCCGCTGATCGCCCTGCTGCAGGCGGAGGGGAGCTGGCGCACCGCCTCGACTGACCCGGTGGCGACCCTGCTGGTGCGCGCGGACCGGGCGCCCTGATGCCTGCCTCGGCGGTGCCGCGGGTCAGCGCCGTGCTGCCTGCCTTCAACGAGGAGGGCAACCTGACGACCTGCGTCGGCCGCGTGGTGCGCGCGCTGCAGGCCAATACCTCTGCCCACGAGGTGATCGTGGTCGACGACGGGAGCCGTGACGGCACCGCTGCCATCCTCGAGGGCCTGGAGCGGTCGACTCCCACCCTTCGGGTCCTCAGGCACGCCGCCAACCGTGGCTACGGAGCCGCCCTCCGCTCCGGCTTCGATGCGGCGCGCTACGAGTGGATCTTCATGATGGATGCCGACAACCAGTTCGACCCCGAGGAGGTGGCACGGCTCCTGGCTGAAGAGGCCGAGGCGGACATCGTGGCCGGCTACCGGCGCCGGCGTCGCGACCCGCTGCTGCGCAGGCTCAACGCGCTGGCCTTCTTCACCCTGGTGCGGCTGCTCTTCGGACGCCTGGTGCGAGACGTGAACTGCGCCTTCAAGCTGATCCGCAGGGATCTGCTGCGGCAGCTGGATCTCCAGTCCAGCGGCGCGCTGATCAACACCGAGCTGCTGGTGAAGGCCCGCCGGTTCGAGGCGCGGATCGTCGAGGTCCCGGTGGAGCACTTTCCCAGGGAGAGCGGCAGGCAGACCGGCGCCAACCCGCGCGTCGTGCTGCGCGCCTTCGCCGAGCTGATCGCCTTCCGACGGAGCCTGCGCGCCCGGTGAGCCCCGAGCTCTCGATCGTGATCCCGGCCTTCAACGAGGAGCTCCGCCTGCCGGCCACGCTCGACGCCATCCAGCGATACCTGGGCGATCGCCAGATCGACGCCGAGGTCCTGGTGGCGGACGATGGCAGCAGCGACGGCACCGCCGCGCTCGTCCGCAGGCGGGCGGAGGCCTGGCCCGCCCTCAAGCTGGTGTCGGCCGACCGCAACCGTGGCAAGGGGGCTGCCGTCCGCCTGGGAATGGCCGCTGCCTCAGGGAGCTATCGAGTCTTCACCGACGCCGACCTCAGCGTCCCGATCGAGGACCTGGAGCGGATCCTGAGCCCGCTGCGCAACGGCACCGGGGTGGCGATAGCCTCCCGCGCCCTGCCCGAGTCTGACGTCCAGCTGCACCAGCCCTGGCTCCGCGAGGCGATGGGCAAGCTCTTCAACCGGGTGGTGAGGACCTTCGTCCTGGGAGGGATCCGCGACACTCAGTGCGGCTTCAAGGGATTCCGGGCGGAGGTGGCGGACCGGGTCTTTCCTCCGCTGCGGACCGACGGCTTCGGCTTCGACGTCGAGGTCCTCTACCGGGCGCGTCTCGCCGGCTACGAGATCGCCGAGGTCCCGACGCGCTGGATCAACTCGCCCCTGACCAAGGTGCGCACGCTGATGGGACTCAAGGCGTTCCTGGACGTGATGGCGATTCCCGGCCGCGTGCATCAGCAGAGGTCTTGAGCGGGCCGATGCGCCTCCGGCGACTCCGCCTCCGGCGCCGGCCCTTGCGCGCGAGAGCGCGACTCGCCCTGCGGGCTCGTAGCGTCTAGCAGGCGCGGTCGCTCGGCTCGATTCGCAGCCTGAGCACGACATAGGGCGGGAAGTCCGTGCGGCCTACGGTGTGGGCGCGCAGCCAGCTGTCGAGGATCGTCGAACCGGGCTTCGAGCTGGCGTTCTGCGGCTCGCCGGCGGTGTTCGGTCCCAGCACCGCCAGCGTGGTATTCGATCGGGCCAGCTGGCAGGTCATGAGCTCCTGGATGCGCGCGTCGGTGGTCAGGGCCGGGATGTACTCGTCGTAGCGGGTCCCAGGATGCCGGCCGCTGAGGAAGTAGAGCATGGCGTCGTTGAAGACCACCAGGTCGTTGCGCTGCAGGCCGACGAAGATCGGTTCTCCCGGCGGGACGGCGGCGTCGATCTTCCCCACCAGCGCGGCCAGCTGCGAGGCCGGCATCCAGGCCCGGCTGCCGACGATGGCCGCGTGTGGCACCGCGTCGCTCTCGGCAGGTCGCGCCAGGTCGCGCCCAGCCAGAGCCAGGACTGCGCCCATGAAAAGACAGACGCTGATCAGCGAGGTCAGGGCTGCGTGGCGGGCCGGCGGCATGGATCCGATGCGCCGCTGGAGCAGCAGTGCCAGCAGGAGCGCGGTCAGGGGCCAGGCCCCGATCGCGTGCGGCGCGTCGGCCCGGGTCAGCACCCAGTCGAAGGCGATCACGGCGCTGACCAGCACGGCGGTCAGCCTGGCGAGCTCGGGCGGGTCAGTCCTGCCTCGGACCGCCCGAACGCCTCCCCAGCACCAGATGCCGACGAAGCACGCCGCGAGGGCGAGCACGGCGGGGCCGTCGGGCCCCTGGCCGAGCGGGATGCGGCGGCCCGCGGGATAGATCGCCAGCGTGTGGACGACCAGATTGAAGGCCACGACCGGCAGTCCCGCCGCCACCACGATTGGCGTCCAGAGGAGGACCGCGGTGAGCAGTGCGCCCAGCGCATAGAGGGCGAGCCGGCGGCCCGCCCCCGGCTGGCGCCGGAGCAGGAGGATGACGTGCCCCGTCAGTAATCCGGCTGCCAGCGCCAGCGCGAACTCGGGGCGGGCGAAGGAGGCCACGCCCGTGGTGACACCGGCGGCAAGCGCCAGCGGCCGCGAGCGGGTCTCGATGGAGCGGAAGAAGGCGGCGAAGGCGATCAGTCCCAGGAGATCGACGACCACCGTCGCCGTGACCGCCGGCACCGAGACCGCAACCAGCGCCAGGAGGCCGGTCATGGAAAACCGCAGCGGTCCGCGCAGTCCGATGCCGCCGCAGAGCCGCCAGCCGACGGCGGCGAAGCCGATCCCCAGGGCGGCAGCCATCATCCGCTCGATCAGGACCTGGAGCCCGAAGACGTGGAACAGACCGGCGAGCAGGAGGCTGTCGAAGGGTCCGTAGCTGGTCCAGAAATCCCGGTAAGGGAGCGCTCCCTGGCTGAGCAGCATGGCGCGAAGGAGCGTGATCCCCTCGTCGAAGCGGTCCAGCGGAGCGACCGCGAAGCGCAGGACGACCGCCGCCAGGGTGATCGCGATCGCCAGCCCCGTCAGGACTCGAAGCGCCCGCCCGGCGCGGACCGGTTGGGGCTCAGGCCTGGGCTCGGGTCGGCTGGCTCGGGCGAGCATGCTCAGTCCTGCGGGTCGACCCGGTAGATCTGCACCCCGCCGGCATCGTAGACCCGGTGCAGGTACGGCTCGCCGCTGGGAGAGAAGTCGCGACCGGCTCGCTCCTGTGGGCCCCAGTAGAGAAGAGTGATCCTCTCCCAGCTCAAGAACGAGCGTAGCCGATCCGGCGCCGTGGTGGCGCGCAGCATCGAATCGGCGACCTGGATCTTGCTGAAGTAGTCGAGCGTCTCGCTGTAGTGGCCGACGTAAACGCTGACCCCGCTGTCCGCGGGTAGGTAGAGTCCGACTCCGGGCGAGGAGAGGGCTCGGTCGCCGGGCTGATGATGGCTGGAGAGCCAGGCCATCGCCTGCCACTGCCCGTCACCGACGTAGATCTCGGGAAAGGCGCCGGAGGCGAAGCGAATCGCGATCGCCAGCACCAGCACCGAGGAGAAGCAGGAGGCGGTGACCAGCAGCCGCCTCAGCAGGCGGGCCCTGGGCGCCGGCAGGTGGGCCAGCAGATGCCGCAGGCCGACCGCCGCCAGCAGGCCCACGGGGACGTAGATCGCGTCCAGCAGCCGCCTCTGGATGTTGGCGACGTTGGGCAGGTAAAGAATCGTGAGGACGAGCGGGGGCCAGACCAGCAGGGGCGCCAGCGTCGGTTCGCGGCGACGCAAGCCGACCGCGATGGCGATTGCCGCCGCCGCCAGCGGTACTCCCAGGCTCAGCGCCAGGCTCAATGGATCAGGTGGTTGGTGTCGCCATTGCCGGGCCCAGGCCGCGATCGTCGGGTCGCGGTAGAGGATCCAGGCGTTGTAGACCAGGAGCGGGGACGGGATGGCGAAGGCCAGCGCCTCGCCCAGCAGGGCGGCTGGCGCCGGCCGCCTGCCCCAGGTGAGGAGGAGCGCCTGGCTGGCGCACCACACCAGGAGGAGGACGGCGACCATCTGCGGATGGATCGCGGCCAGAGCGCTCAGGATCGCTCCCGTCCGGATCACCAGCCAGGCGCTGGGTCGGGCCGAGATCGCGCCCAGGCCGAGCAGGGCCAGCACCATCAGCGCCGCCGCCCAGACGAAGTGGGGTATGGCCAGGATCGAGTACCACCCGCTCAGCTCGGGCAGGTGCAGGTCGAGCGCCTGGAGGCGCAGCCCGAGCAGGCCCGGGTTTCCCGCCGCCTGAACCGCAAAGCCGAGGCCGGAGCCCAGCACCGCCAGCGCCAGGCCCAGGCGCCGGTCGGCAAGCGGCAGGGTCCTGTGGGCCAGCCGGTCGGTCGATAGCACCAGGACGAAGGCGCCGCTGACGCCGGCCAGGTGGTAGACGGCGATCAGGGGGAGATGGATCAGCGCCGCGACATGGCCGGCCAGGAGATAGAAGGCGAAGAGGAAGACACCGCCGTGCGGCTCGCTCGTGTAGGGATCGTTCCACAGCCAGGACCCGTCCGCGCCCTGCCGCATCTTGGCCAGATATGTGGTGGCATCGTCGGCGATGAAGAAGAAGCCGGCGAAGTGGTGTCCAGGCGGCGTCAACCACCAGGCCAGCAGATAGGGCAGCAGCGAAGCCAGCGCGAGGATGGCTGCCAGGACCGCGGGAAAGAGCCACGGCGAGCGCGCCGGGGCTGGCGACGGGAATGCCGGGCGGATCAGCGGGCGCGCAGCAGCCATGGACTCAAAAGGAAGAGGGCGAGGGTGGCGAGCACCAGACTGTTGGCGCTCAGCAGGACCAGCGGGTCGGCGGTTTGAGCAGCCCGAAAAAACGATGACAGGGGCGCCGGCCCCGGGTGCCAGCGCGCCAGCACGTCGAAGCCGGCCATCAGCGCGATCATCGCCCCGCACTCGGCCGGCGGCCACCCTCGTCGCGCCAGCTCGAAGATCACCATCCAGACCAGGGGCAGCAGCAGGATCAGGTGGTGCTCCCAGGTCACCGAGGAGAGAAGCGGCAGGATGGGCAGGAAGGCGACCGCCCGCTGCAGCGGATCGTGGCCGCGCAGGCTCCTTGCCCAGAAGGTGAGCAGCAGCGCGGCGAACAGGATCGTCGCCAGAGGCGCCGCTCCCAGCCGGAGCCAGGGATAGGTGTAGGGGTTGGCCGTGAAGAGGCGATCGTAGAGCCCGCGCAGCGACTGGTTGCTGTAGTAGGCGGTTCCCCTGGCGAGCTGCGGGAGCACATCGTGGAAGTAGACGAGCGTGTCCTGCGGACGGAGGATGGCGCCCACGCCGGTCGTCCCCAGAAAGCCGGCCAGGAGCAATCCGAAGGCGCGCCAGCGCCGTTCGAAGGCGAGCCAGGCCAGGGCCAGGATCGGCGTCAGCTTGAGCGCCGCCGCCGCCCCGAGCAGGAGGGCGCCGCCGTCGCGGCCGCGCGCCACCAGGACCACGCCGATCACCGCCAGCGCCAGGATCAGGGCGTTGGCCTGTCCCTGGAGTGCGTCGACCCAGAGGGGATAGAAGGTCAGGGTCGCGGCCGCCGCCAGCAACCCCCCCGATAGGCTGGGCCTGACTGCCCTCAGGACCAGGAGGAAGGCGACCGCCAGCGCGATCTGCATGGCGATCAGCCAGGCCCAGCCCTGCGCCGGTGTGGGCAGGGCGGACAGCGCCAGCGCCGCCGGCACCAAGGCCACCGGATAGATGCAGGCCGGGCGCAGGGTCGGGTCGGGGAAGGGGTGGTGGAGGAAGGCCTGGTAGAGCGGACGGCCCTGCGCCAGGTCGCGGGCCGCGCTCAGGTAGGTGTCGAGGTCCTGATGGGAGCTCGCGGCCTGGGCCAGGATCAGTCCGTAGATGGTGGCCGCGGCGGCCACCAGCGCCAGCAGTACGACCACGCCCAGCCGGGCCAGGGGGTCGCGCCGCGACAGCGCGAAAACCGGCGCGGTCAAGAGAGGCGGCATTCGGTTCAGCGCTTACAACGCCCGGGAGAAGGGGTTTCTCACACCCGGTCGTTACATCGCTGTCATGGCCCTGGCGCGTCCCTCGATCCGGCCGCTCCCCGCGGCCGCGCCGCTGCCCGGCCGGACCGAGTCGAGGCGGGCCCTGGTCCTCATCGGGCTGGCGGCGATCACCCTGGGGCCGATCGCCCTAGCCTTCCTGCGAACGCCGCCCGACCGCGTCTTCAGCGGATACGTGGTGATCGCCCGCGACGCCTTCGTATACCAGGCGCTCTGGCGGTCCGGCTGGCAGGGCGCCATGGCCTTCCATTCGCTCTACTCCGGCGAGACCCAGCCGGGAATCCTGATCTACTCCTCGTACCTCTGGACGGGCCGCCTGGTCGGGTGGCTGAGCGGCCCCTGGCTCTACCACGCCGTCCGGCTGCTGGCCTGCCTGGCGCTCCTCCACGCGCTCCGGTCGCTGGCAACCGCCCTCTATCGCCGCGGGCTCGTGCGGCGCTGGGCCATGATCCTGGCCACCCTCGGCGGCGGGGTCGGCGTGCTCCTGGGAACCGGTTCGCGCCTGGGACCGATCAGCCTGCGTCCGACCGAGGTGCTGGTCTCGGGGACCAGCGTGGCGGACCTGGTGGCGATGGCCCCCCACCTGGCCTGGGCGGCCGCCCTGCTCTGCTGGACCTTCGCCGCCTGCCTGCGCTGGGCCCGCCGTCCCCGATGGAGCCTGGCCCTCGCCGGGACGGCGGCGCCGCTCGGCCTGGCTCTGATCTATCCTCAGCTCTCCCTCCTGGCGGTCCTGGCCATGCTCTGCTGGGCGATCGCCCGCCGGCAGGCGCGCGGAATGGTCTTCGCGGGACTCGCCGCCGCGGCCACGGCGCCCTATCTCGTCTACCTTGGCTGGGCCGAGCATCGGTATCCCGCGGCCTTCGAGGGGGTCGGGGCAACCGCCCAGGTTCCCTTTCACTTCGACGTCGGCGATCCGCTCGGCTTCCTGGTCCTCTCTCACCTGGTGGCCAGCGGACTCATCCTTGCTGCGATCGCGGCTCGGCGGGTCCGTGGCGACCTGTTGCTTCCGGCCGCCTGGATCCTGCTGATGACCGCCTTCATGTTCCTTCCCGGCCTGCGCACGGTCGTCGGGCGAAGCTACCTGGCGAGCTCGATACCCTTCGGCCTGCTGGCCGCGGCCGGCCTGCCGCCGGTTCTGCGCCGGCTGCCGGCCGGCGCCTGGCGGCGCCGTGGTCTCCTTCTGACCCTGGCGGCGTCCAGCCTGTTCGGCGTCTTCAGCCTGGCCCAGCCCTACACCATCGCCGCCTTTCGCGCGGACCCGAACGCCGAGTACGAGCGTCGTGGCGAGGCCCAGCTGCTGAGCTGGCTGGCGCCGCGGAGCCGCCCCCAGGACCTGGTGCTGACCACCTACCTGGACGGGATCTTCGTGCCGGCCCAGACCAACGCCCGCGCGTACGTCGGGCATCCCGACCAGACGGCCGACGTGCGCGCCAAAGGCGCCCAGGCGCTGGCCTTCATGACCGGCTGGGACGCCGTGCGCCGGGATGCCTTCCTCGACTCCGGCGGGATCGACTACGTGCTGGCCGGGGATGCGGCCAGCCGGGCCCGCCTTTTTGGGGATCCACGACTGCGGCTGGTTCAGCGGGCGGGTGACGAGGCCCTCTACCAGGTTTCGCCGTGAGCCCGCAGCGGCGCCGGCTGGGGGCGCTCGTGCTGGCCTTCGCCCTGGCCGGGGTGGCGCTCGTGGCGCTGCAGCCCGCTCGATCCAGGGCCACTGCCGACTTCACCGTGCTGGTGAGCGCGGGCCGGCTAGTGCTCCACGGCCACGCCGACCGCGTCTACGACCAGGCCTGGCTGGCGCCTGAGATCGTCCGCTCCGCGAGCGGCGCTGCCCTCGATCCCCGGTTGCCCTTCAACGAGCCGCTGGCCGCGCTCCTCCCTTTCACCGCGCTCGCTGCGCTGCCGGCCGGCCTGGCGCTCCGGATCTGGCAGGCCGTCAGCCTGCTGCTGATGCTGGCCGCGCTCATGGCGCTTCAGAGCGCCGCTCCGCTCGGCCGGCGAGCGCCGCTCATGGGGATGATCGCCCTGGCGGCGAGCGCACCGGCCTGGTCGCTGCTCCTCGAAGGCCAGGTCTCGGCCATGGTGCTGCTGGGGGCCGGCCTGATGGTCGTGGCCCTCCTCCGGTCGCGTCCGATGATCGCGCTGCCTGCGGCGGCCCTCCTCGCCGCCAAGCCCCAGTATCTACTGCCCTACCTCGTCGTGCTCCTGGCGCTGCGCCGGCCCAGGGCGCTGCTCGCGGCCGTGGCCGGAGGCGGGGCGGTGCTGATGAGTCCGCTGATCGCGGGCGGGCTTCCGGCGCTGCAGGCGATGGTCCACAACGCCCTGAGCACCGACCAGGTGACGCCGGTTCGGCTGAGCGAGAGCTGGGCAGGCCTGCTTGCCGCCGTCCTCCCCGCCAGCCTCCAGACGCCCGCGGCGCTGGCGGTCCTGGGCGGCGCCATGCTGGCTGTCCTGGCCTTTGGACTGGCCAGGCGCACCGATCCGCTGCCGCTGCTGGCCGGAGCCTCCTGGGTGGGCGTGCTGGCCTCGCCGCATTGCCTGCCCCACGACCTGGTGCTGCTCGCGGTCCCGACCTGGTGCGCCGCCGCCCTCAACCGGCAGGCGCGGCTTGCCTCGCCTGTCTTCGGGGTGATCGCCTCCGACCTGGCAGTGCTGCTGGACGAGTTGCACCCTGGATTGCCCATGGCGCCCCTGGTGATGACCGTCGTCCTGGCTGTCTACGCGGTGGGGTTCAGGCGGCGATCCTCGCCGGCGGCCCTTGACTCGTCTCCCGCGGCAGCCTGACGCGACGCGCCTCCTGCCGGAGCATGGCCAGGAGCAGGGTCCACAGCAGGACCA
>VBIC01000159.1 GCA_005881425.1 Chloroflexota bacterium
ACGATCCTCGACGTCCATCAGTCGCACCGCCCACTGGTCGCGCTGCCGAAGCGCGGCCGGGAGCGTGCTCTCCAGGAAGCGGTCGACCTTGCGCAGGACCGGCTGGTAGGCGGAGCCGGCGAAGCGCGAGCGCTGGGCGTAGACGCAGCCGAGGGTGAGGAAGACCGGCGACTCGAAGGTGACGGCGTGCTCGCTCTCTTTCGAGCGCGGCTGCTCCCGGGCCAGCTCGCGCGCCATGCGGATCACCTCCAGGCTGCGGTCGCGCAAGTTGTGGGCCTTCTCGGTGTTCAGCGCCAGGATCCGATAGGCGAGCCTCTCGTCGGGCACGATCAGGGCTGTCACGGACCGCATCCCTAGCCGGCGCGCGGCCTCCAGGCGATGACGCCCGTTGGGCGACCAGAAGCCGTCCTGGGCGGAGACGGCGATCACCGGATCGAGGAAGAGGCCGGCCGCCCCGATCGCCTCCGCCAGCCGGTCGGCATGAGTCCTGGACAGGTCGCGCTGGAAGGGGGTGGCCGCGACCCGCTTCAACGGCAGCGATGCCAGGAGCAGGGGGGCGCCGGCGAACGGGTCGCGGTAGGCGCCCAGGACGGCGCCGCCCTCACCCTCCACCCGGCTTCGCAGCGAGGCGACGTCGCGCGAGCCGGGATCGATCGCCGTCTCCCTGGGCTCGGGCCCGCGCGCTACCCCGGGCTTGCGCGAGCGGCGGGCAGCGGGCTTGCGCTCCTTCGAGGCCGGCTTGCGAGGCGGCATGTCCTCCCTAGCCTACCGCGAGCGGAGACCGGGCAGAGCGCCCGCGGAGATCCCGACTAGCTCGCCTGGACGAACATCCAGCGGTGCCCTTCCAGGTCCTCGACCCGATACTGGCGGCCGTGGCCGGTGTCCTCGGGCGCCGAAAGGACGTGGGCGCCGGCTGCGCGGGCGCGCTCGTAGTGAGAGTCGACGTCGGCCACGGTGACGAGCACACCGTCGATGATGTAGGGAACCGTGGACCACCTGCGGGCCTGGTCGCAGTGGTCGCGATGGCGCTTCGGACCGCGGTAGTCGGGTGTCGGCGTGGCCAGCATGATGAGCCCGCTGCCGGCCTCCATCTCGGCGTGGGTGAGGCGGCCTGCAGCGTCGGTCATGCGCGTCCGTTCGTGGAAGCCGAAGGCGCGGGAGAGCCACTCCAGCGCGGCCGGGCCGTCCTCGTAGGCGATCATCGGGATCACGTCTGGGTAGGCGGCGGACACTCGCTTCAGTCTCTCACGCTGCGGGGCCGGCGCTGGATGGCTTCGAGGTTGGCATGGTGCTGCTGGCGCATGGGGGGCCAGCCGTCGAGCCGGGGATCGACCACCGGGTCGCCGGCGGCGAGCGCTTCCAGGTAGTGGCGGTCCGCCTGCAGGCGGTCACGCCAGGCGGCGGAGTCGCCAGGGCGCCCGTGGCCGGGGATGACGAGGCGCACCCCGGCGAGCTCGCCGAGCGCCTGGAGCCCGTCCTGGTAGGCGCCCAGCGCGTCGGGCTCGTCCCAATCGAGGCCGGGGATCTCCACGTCGGAGAGCATGTCGCCGGCCGCAAGGACACCCAGCTCCGGCAGGTGCACGGCGGCGTGTCCCGGCGCGTGCCCGTCGTGCACGACAAGACGCGCCGCCGGACCGCTCCAGGGAAGGAGGCCGCCGGCGGGAGCCGCGGTCAGCCGGCCGGCCAGCGGCATGTCCCAGCTCGCGTACCAACGCCGGCTGGCTTCCACCAACTGGTCGTCGACCATCGGACCGCGCCGCTGCTCGAGGGTCTCGATGGCGCGGGCGGAGGTGAAGCGGGGGGCGTCCCCCAGGCCGGCCGACCAGAGCACGTGGTCCCAGTGAGGATGGGTGGAGACCGCGGCCTCCACCGCCAGGCCGAGGTCCGCCAGTTCCTCTTCGAGGGCGGCCAGCTCTCCGGGTAGGAGCGCGGGATCGATCAGCAGGCAGCGGGAGCCCGCGGCCACGACGGTGGTCGTGGTCATGTAGACGTCGCTGGTGCGGACCAGCACGTGCGGAGCGAGCTCAACCAGGCGTGGCCTTCGCGGCATGGTGCACCAGCATAGGCCGCAGCCGGCGCCCGGGTCACGCCAGCTCTCTCTAATCCGGTCAGGACCGGCGGGACGCGGCGCGCAGCACCAGGAAGCGGCCGGTCTCGAGCCAGGCGATCGCGATCCCGAGCGGGACCATCAGGAGCTCCACCGGGATGGCGCTGGTGAAGGCCCGTCCGGGCGTGATGGTGGGGAAGACGCCGCCGTTCACCATGAAGATGGAGAAGGAGATCCCGGCCGCGGCGGCGCCGGCCAGCGCGCTGAGGAGGGCCACCGCCGCCTCGTAGCCGTGCAGCTTGCCCAGGCTCCCGCCCAGCCGGCGGCGAGCGATCTCGATCGCGCCCGCGAGCAGGACCAGGCCGAGGCCCAGCTCGGTGAACCTGGTCATCTGGGCCGCGATCCCGATGTGGGGCAGCACCAACTGCTGGACCAGGGGAGCGAACAGCCCGCGGTGCGCGCCCGGGCTGGCCGTGACGTAGGCGCGGAAGTCGACGATGAAGGCGGGGTCGGCGAACTTGTTCAGGCCGGAGAGGACGAACTCCAGCCCCAGCGCCGCCTGGATCAGCGCCGAAGCCGCCAGCGCCGTGTTTCCGCTGGCCGGCAGCCGCTTCGCGGATCCGCTCGAGGTCGAGGGCGAGGACGAGAGCCTGACAACCATGACCAACCACCCCCATATATGGAAATCCAGCTGGCGGGCGTTTCGATACCGGCCTTTGCGCTTTACTGCTT
>VBIC01000160.1 GCA_005881425.1 Chloroflexota bacterium
CCGCCAGCTGCCGCAGCGCCATCACCTATATCGACGGCGACCGCGGCATCCTCCGCTATCGCGGCTACCCCATCGAGGAGCTGGCCGAGAAGGCAACCTTCCTGGAGGTGGCCTTCCTGCTGCTCTTCGGCGAGCTGCCCACCCGGCGCCTGCTCGAGAGCTGGACCGACGAGATCACTCACCACACGCTGGTCCACGAGAACATCAGGAAGCTGATCGACACCTTCCAGTACGACGCCCACCCGATGGGCATCCTGGTAGGCACGACCGGCGCCCTTTCGACCTTCTATCCCGAGGCCAAGGTCATCAATGATCGCGAATCGAGGCACAAGCAGATCGTGCGCCTGATCGCCAAGATCCCGACCCTGGCCGCCTTCGCCTACCGGCACCAGGTCGGGCTTCCCTACGCCTACCCGGACAACGACCTCTCCTACACCGGCAACTTCTTGAACATGATGTGGAAGACGACCGAGCTCAAGTACCAGCCCAACCCGGTGATCGAGCATGCGCTGGACGTGCTCTTCATACTTCACGCCGACCACGAGCAGAACTGCTCGACCAGCGTCATGCGCGCGGTCGGGAGCGCCCATTCCGATCCCTACTCCGCGCTGGCGGCGGCGGCGGCGGCGCTCTATGGGCCGCTCCATGGCGGCGCCAACGAGCAGGTGCTGCGCATGCTCCGCGAGATCGGGAGCGCCTCGGGTGTGCCGGCCTACATCAAACGGGTGAAGGCGGGCGAGATGCGGCTGATGGGCTTCGGCCACCGCGTCTACCGCAACTTCGACCCGCGGGCCGAGATCATCAAGCGCGTTGCGGACGAGGTCTTCGAGGTCACCGGACGCAACTCGCTGCTGGACATCGCGCTCGAGCTGGAACGGATCGCGCTCCAGGACGACTACTTCATCGCCCACAAGCTCTATCCCAACGTCGACTTCTACTCCGGCATCATCTACGCTGCCATCGGGTTCCCGGTCGAGATGTTCCCGGTACTCTTCGCCATCGGTCGGACGCCCGGCTGGCTGGCCCAGTGGGAGGAGGGCCTGCTGGACTCGGAGCAGAAGATCTCCCGCCCGCGCCAGATCTACGTCGGCAGGCAGGAACGCCGCTTCCAGCCCATGGGCGAGCGCCGAGAGGGCCCCGAGCCCACCGGCAGCGCCTTGCCTTAGACTCGATCCATGGAGCTCATGACGCTGCTCAGCCTGGCTGTCTTCCTGATCACCACGGCGATCACGACCAACAAGATCATCGCGGGCGTCGTCCTCCTGGTGATCATCATCGCGGCGGTCGTCTGGTGGATGGGCCGGTCTCGCGGCCGCGGCACACCCTAAGGTCCTGGGCGCGCTCGTCTTCGCCGCGATCGCGCCGCATGGCGAGTTCGCCATCTCCGAAGCCTGCGGCCCACAGGACCGCGCGCTGGCGGTTGCGACCCAGGAGGCTATGGCCGAGCTCGGTGCGCGCTTCTACGCCGCCCGTCCCGACAGCGTCATCGTCCTGACTCCCCACAACGTCCACGTCGAGCGTCACCTGGCGGTCGTCACCTCCGCCACTCTGGCCGGGACCCTCGAGGAGAGCGTGGTCCCCATCCAGCTCCGCGTTCCGGCCGACCGGGAGCTGGCGCTCGGCATCCTGGACCGGCTCTCCGCCGCCCTGGTCCCGGCCGTCGGCGTCAGTTTCGGCGGGAACGTCCCGGCCGAGGCGGTGATGCCGATGGACTGGGCGGTCCTGATCCCGCTCTGGTTCATGGGCGGCCGGGCCAGCCCGCCGGTCCCCACGGTGGTGGTGGCGCCGGCCCGCGACCTGCCGCCGCAGGAGCACCTGCGCGCCGGGCAGGCCATTCTCGCGGCGATCCAGGCCTCGGACCGCCGGGTCGCCCTGATCGCCAGCTGCGATCACGGTCACGCCCATCGCGCCGACGGCCCCTACGGCTTCCACCCCGCGGCCGCCGAGTTCGACCGGCAGGTGGTCGAGCGGCTGCGGGACGGCGACCTGGCCGGCGTCGCCACGCTGGACGAAACCCTGGTCGCTGATGCGAAGGCCGACTCCTGGTGGCAGATGCTGATCCTGCATGGAGCGCTGGGAGATGGATGGCGCGCCCATCTCCTCTCCTACGAAGTGCCGACCTACTTCGGCATGCTCTGCGCCGCCTTCAGCCCGAGCTGACGGCGCTGAGCCCTCGCGCGTAGGGCCCAGCGCCGTGAAAAGGAGGGAGGGACTCAGCCCACGCTTACGTCGTCCAGGTAGTAGTAGGTGGGGTCGCTCGCAAAGCCGTCGTCGTGGTCGTTGAACCAGAGCACGATGGTCTGGCCGGCGTAGGCGCTGAGGCTGAAGGTCACCTGGGTCCAGACCTGCGCATTGGAGTCCACCTTGAAGACCTGGGCCAGCACGGCGCCGGAGGTGTTCCGGATCTGCGCCT
>VBIC01000056.1 GCA_005881425.1 Chloroflexota bacterium
ATCAGCTGGACCGACACCGGCCGGGCGTCCCAGCGCAGGTCCATGAGGCGGAAGGACTCGGGATGGCGGCGGACCAGCGCCTCGCTGCTGATCATCTCGGTGCAGGCCAGGCCGGCTCCGAACTCGCGGGCCAGCCTGCGGAAGGGTGCGTCGGTCACTCCCGCCATGGGGGCGACGTAGACCGGCGAGGCGAGACGGTAGGGGCCGACCTTCATGGATGGTCCAGTCTAGGCGTTGAGCTCGTGGATCAGGCGCAGGCCGTCCAGCATCAGCCGGTCGTCGACCTCCTGGATCGCGTCCGTCAGGCCCGCGATCAGGCGCGCGTAGCCGCCGGTGGCGATCACCCGGGCCTGGCCCCCCAGCTCCTTGCGCAGCCGGGCCACCATCCCCTCGACCTGGGCCACGTAGCCGTAGACGATCCCGGCCTGGACGCTCTCGACCGTGTTGCGGCCGATCACCGACGCGGGCGCCTTGAGCTCCACCCGGCCCAGCCGGGCCGCGCGCTGGAAGAGGGCGTCGGCGGCGATCCCGATCCCCGGTGCGATCGCGCCGCCCAGGTACTCACCCTCCCTGGAGATGGCGTCGTAGGTGGTTCCGGTGCCGAAGTCGATGATGATCAGCGGTCCGCCATGCTTGCGGAAGGCCGCCAGGCCGGCCACGATCCGGTCCGCCCCCACCTCCTTGGGGTTCTCGTAGAGGATCTTGAGCCCGGACTTCATCCCCGGCCCCACCATCAGCGGCGGGCAGTTGAAGTAGCGTTCGCTGGCCTCGACCAGGCTGGCGTTGAGGGTGGGGACCACGCTGGCGATCACCACGGCGTCGATCCGCCCCGGATCGATGCCCACCTCGCGGATCAGCTGCAGGAAGAGGATGCCCAGCTCGTCGGCCATGCTGTCCCGGCGGGTGGCCAGCCGCCAGTCATGGAGCAGACGCTCCCCCTCGAAGACGCCGAACTTGAGGTTGGTATTGCTGGCGTCGATCGCGAGGAGCATCGGGTCGGGTCCAGTGTAGCGAGCCCCCTTTCTAGAATTCGGGCGTGAGCAAGGAGCTGACGCCGAGCGAGGTCAGCCGCCTGATCCGTCCCTTCTGGCAGAAGGGGCGGATCGTGCGCTGGCCGGCGCGGGAGGGAAAGCGCCGCCTGGTCCTGGAGGAGGTCGCCCGTCTGCTGCCTCCGGGCAAGCGCATACCCGAGCCGGAGCTCAACGCCATCCTGCGCGAGATCTGGCCCGACCATGCCCAGCTGCGCCGGGCGCTGGTCGACTGCGAACTGGTCAACCGCCGGGCCGGCCTCTACTGGCGAGTCGGCTAGGCGCTAATAAATATCTTCTTTGCGGGTGTCCTCGTCGCTGTCGGCGGTGTCGACGGCGTCCTCCTCGCCCGGCTCGAGGGTGTGCATCCCCTCCAGCTCCTCGATCGGCTCCTCGCTCTCCTCCTCCACCTCTTCGACCTCGCTGGTGCGGGTGATGAGTGACTCCTTGGCGTAGGGCCGGAACTCCTCGCGTCCGCCCTTCTTGACCGGAAAGGACGGCTTGCCGTAGAACCTGGGGTCCTGGTAGGTCTCCCGCAGGATGATCTTGATGTTCGTGCCTTCGCAGCTGGCGACCGCCCCCGAGTAGCGGTTGCCGCCCTCGATGAACTTGATCAGGCGCCGTCCCATGACGTGCTCCAGGTGGCCCAGGGCGATCCCCCGGGCGGTCTCCACCGTCATGCTGTCCCCCTCCGGGATCAGCTTGACCGGGTCGCCGCCCGAGACCTTGCTGCACGCGGTCTCGTCGGCGTGGACGTGGAGGGCGGTCACGGCCGTTTTGCCCGTCTCCTCGATGAAGGCGTCGATGTCGAGCTTGGCCTGGGAAGCGGGGACCGGCGCCTTCCCCGCCCGGAGCGACCTCAGCCGGGTCAGGTTCTTCTGGGCGATGGGGTTGACCGGGTTGACCTTGAGGCTGCCCTCGTAGGCGGTGACCGCCTCGTCCACCTGGCCGAGCTCGGTGTAGGCCTTGCCCAGCCGGTTCAGGGTCTCCTCCTCGGGCCCGAACCGGTCCAGGATGGCGCGGTTGACCTGGGCCGCCTCGGTCCATTTGCTCTGGAGCGCCAGGTTGATCGCCTCGTCGACGAACTGGGCGCGGGGTTTTGAGCGTTCCGCGAATTCAGCCACCAAGTGATGCCCTCCTCGTGCGCGTATACCCTAGCGGTGGGTCAAAAGTCTTGTCAAGCTTGCTGCTCGGTTGTCCACAGCGGAGCACAACGTCAATCTGGCCCACCTCCTGTGCCGTGGACCCTGCGAGCTCGTACCCGGCACACTATTAGAAGGTTGTTAGAATCGGCCTGGCCGAATTCGCCGCGAATTGACACTCCCCCGGCAACCGTGTATAAAAGTCACGCCAATCGAACGGCCGTGGACATAACGCGCAAAACCGGGGCCACAGGACGCTCCGGGGGCGAAAAGCAAGGAGGAGCGTATGGAGAGACCGAAGGTGCTGGCTGCCATTGGGGTGGCCGGGATGGTCCTGGCTGCCTGTGGTGGAGGGCCCCAAGGGGGCAGCCAGACGATCAAAGGGACGATCAAGATCGGCGTCGACATGCCAACCAGCGGGTCGGATGCGTCAGACGGGCTGCCGACCTCGAAGGGCGCCCAGCTGGCGGTGACCAAAGCGGGTAAGGTCTGCGGCGCGAGCAGCCATACCGACGCCTGCTTCACACTCCAGGCCATGCCGCTCGACGACGCCGTCAACGGCGTCCACGATCCGGCCCAGGGGGCCAAGAACGTGCAGCAGTTCGTCTCCGATTCGACCGTCCTGGGTATGGTCGGTCCGTTCAACAGCAGCGTGGCTCGGGCGGAGATGCCGATCGGGAACAGCGCCAACCTGGCCATGATCAGCCCCGCCAACACCAACGAGTGCCTGACCCAGGAGCCGTCGGACGGCCACTGCGCAGGACAGGCGGCCAAGCTGCGCCCCACCGGCAAGAACAACTACTTCCGGGTCTGCACCACCGATCTGATCCAGGGCCCGGCGGCAGCCGACTTCGCCTCGAAGAAGCTGAGCAAGACCAAGGTCTACGTCATGAACGACCAGCAGACCTACGGCCTGGGCATCGCCCAGAACTTCGCGAAGCAGTTTACGTCGGACGGCGGTACGGTCCTCGACTCCAACCTGGGCGGCTTCGACCCGGGTTCGGCGACCATCAGCGACTTCAAGGCCAAGATGAACCAGGCCAAGAGCCAGGGCGCCGACGTGGTCTTCTTCGGCGGGACCACCGCCACCAAGGGCGGCCTCCTGCGCAAGGCCATGCAGGGCATCCTGGACGTGCCGTACGTCGCCGGTGACGGGATCTCGGGCGATCAGTTCCTCAAGGACGCGGCTCCGAATGCGGCCAACTCCTACTTCACGGTCGCAGGCCCCTACCCGCAGAAGCTGAGCACCGCCGCGACCTTCCTGACCGACTACAAGGCCAAGTACGGCGAAGACGCCGGCGCCTACAGCGCGCAGGCCTACGATGCGGGCGCGATCATCATCGCCGCCATCTCTCGGGCGATCGACGACGCCGGCGGCAACATGCCGACCCGCGACCAGGTGACCGCCGAGGTCGCCAAGACCAAGAACTACAAGGGCGTCATCGGGACGACCAGCTTCGACTCCAACGGCGACACCTCGCTGAAGATCATCACCGTCTACAAGTGGAACCCTGACACCAGCAAGTCCGACTTCGCCGACCAGGTGACCGTCTCCTAGGAAGTTCGACGCGCTGAGCGGGGCAGAGCTTCTGCCCCGCTCACTCTCGCTCGATCCGATCATCGGAGGGGAAGGATGCGGTTCTTCGTCGACACGCTGTCCCTCGGCATCACCCAGGGGGCGGTCTTCGCGCTGATCGCCCTCGGCTACACCCTGGTCTACGGGATCATCGAGCTGATCAACTTCGCCCACGGCGACGTCTTCACCATCGGCGCCTTCATCGGCCTGAATCTGATCGCTCTCTTCGGCATGCAGACCTGGTCGCCGGCCCTGCTGGTACCCGGCCTGATCCTGCTCTTCGCGGTGACCATGGCGCTCAACGGGCTGCTGGGGATGGCGATCGAGCGGGTCGCCTACCGTCCGCTCCGGAACGCTCCCCGGCTGGCGCCCCTGATCACGGCGGTCGGGATGTCGTTCTTCCTCGAGGGCGTCCTGTACCTGGTCAGGGGACCGAACCAGATCGCCTACCCGAACCTGTTTCCAAGCGGCAGCGTTTCCCTGGGCTTCGCCTCCGTCGGACTGACGAACCTCGTCATCGTCGCGGTGACCGTCGTCCTGATGGTGGGGCTCCACCAGTTCATTCAGCGCACTCGGGTCGGCCGGGCCATGCGCGCCACCGCCCAGGACCGGGACGCGGCCCGGCTGATGGGGATCAACATCAACCGCATCATCGCCATCACCTTCTTCATCGGTTCCGCGCTGGCCGCCGCCGGCGGCATCATCTACGGCTTCTACAACGAAAGCATCTCCTTCGACCTCGGCTTCCGCTCCGGCTTGATCGCCTTCACCGCAGCCGTCTTCGGCGGCATCGGCAACGTCGTCGGGGCCTCGCTCGGGGGCTTCATCATCGGCCTGATCATCGCCTTCTCGACGTCCTACACGAGCTGGGGGCTGCAGTGGGCGGACGTGATCGTGTTCAGCATCCTGATCCTGGTACTGGTCTTCCGGCCGACCGGCCTTCTCGGCATGCGGGTGCCCGAGAAGTGACGGCCAGGTCGCAGAAGCCTGCTCCCTCTTCTTCGCCTTCTGTAGCCGCGCGTATTCGCGGGACGTGGTCCGCCGGAACGAGGGCGTTCGCTCGCGGCAGCAGGGTACCTTACATCGTCTTACTGCTCCTGCTGGTTGCCTTCCCGTTCATCGACGGGAATCAGAGCCACATCGGAATTGCCCAGGATGCCGGGCGGTGGATCCTGCTGGCACTCGGTCTGAACATCGTGGTCGGCTATGCCGGCCTGCTCGACCTGGGCTATGCGGCCTTCTTCGCCATCGGCGCCTATTCCTACGCCATGCTCGCCTCCGGCCAGTTCAACGTCCACGTCCCGTTCTGGTTCCTGCTGCTGGCGTCCGCCTTCATCGCCGCCCTTTTCGGGGTCATTCTGGGAGCGCCGACCCTGCGCTTGCGCGGCGACTACCTGGCGATCGTGACCCTCGGTTTCGGCGAGATCGTGCCCCGGGTCTTTCGCAACTCCTCGAAATTCACGGGCGGGGTCAACGGGATCGTCGGGGTCGACCAGCCGTTCATTCCCAAGGTGTTCGGGTTTCCCGGATACCACTTCCTGTTCAATCCGGTTCCCTACTACTACGTCATCCTCGCCGTCCTGGTCATCTCGATCCTGCTGATCATCAACCTGCGAAACTCCAGGCTGGGACGAGCCTGGATGGCGATCCGTGAAGACGAGGTGGCCGCCGCCTCGACCGGGATCAACACCGTCACCACCAAGCTGCTCGCCTTCGCCCTGGGCGCCTCATTCAGCGGCTTCGCCGGCACCTACTACTCGGCTTACCTCTTCGTCGTCACGCCCGAGGCTTTCAGCTTCCAGGCGGTTTCCATCGTCGTCCTGATCATGATCGTGCTGGGCGGTATGGGGAATATCACAGGTGTGATCGTTGGCGCCTTGATCATCTACGCCCTGCAGTCGTACGTCCTCGTCCAGCTGCCCGGCTGGTTGAACAGTCTGCAATCCTCCATCAACCTGCCCTTCCTTCAGGGTGTGGACCTCGGCAGCTACGCGCAGGACTCCAAGTATTTGATTTTCGGCATCATCCTGGTCGGGATCATGTTGCTGCGACCGCAGGGCCTGATTCCCAGCGCCCAGCGCAAGGTCGAGCTGGAGCTGGGCACGCAGGACGAGGCCGTGGCCGACCTGCGAGGTTCCGCCTAACCGCCATGGGCACCGTACTCGAAACCCGCGGCGTGAGCAAGCGCTTCGGAGGCCTGCTCGCCGTGAACGAGGTCGACCTGCAGGTGGAGGAAGGCGAGATCTTCGCCATGATCGGGCCCAACGGAGCCGGCAAGACGACGATGTTCAACATGATCGCCGGGCTCTACAAGCCGACCTCCGGCCAGATCCTGTTCCGGGGCAAGTCCATCTATCCGATCCGGGAATTCTGGCGCAACTACACCCCGCTGCTGGCCGGCTACTACGCGGTCGCCGACAGGGTGCGGCGCGGGCTCGGGTTCGGTCCCATGCCGCTGGCCCTGAGGCCGCACGCGGTCACCACCCTGGGGATCGCGCGCACCTTCCAGAACATCCGGCTCTTCTCCTTCATGTCGGTGCTGGAGAACGTCATGGTGGGCGAGCACTGCCGGATGCACGCCCAAGTATACGACTCGCTGCTGCGCACTCCCCGGGCGGTCTCCGAGGAGCGTCGGGTGCAGGAGCGGGCTCGGGACCTGCTCAAGTTCGTCGGCCTGGAGCGCTACTCGGAGGAATACGCCCGCAACCTGCCCTACGGACACCAGCGCCGGCTGGAAATAGCGCGGGCCCTGGCCAGCGGTCCCCGGCTGCTGATGCTGGACGAGCCCGCGGCCGGCTTCAACCCGCAGGAGAAGGTGGAGCTGATCCAGCTGATCCAGCAGATCCGCAGCCAGGGGGTCACCATCTTCCTGATCGAGCACGACATGAAGGTGGTGATGGAGATCTCGCAGCGCATCGTCGTGCTCGACTACGGGGAGAAGATCGCCGAGGGGCCGCCCGAGCAGGTCCGCAACGACCCACGCGTGGTCGAAGCCTACCTGGGGAAGCCGGCGTGACCGCCTGATGGCCCTGCTGGAAGTCGACGGCATCGACGTCTTCTACGGGCGGGTCCAGGCCCTGCGCAAGGTGAACCTGACGGTCGACGAGGGCGAGATCGTCTCCCTGATCGGGTCGAACGGCGCGGGCAAGACCACCACCCTTCGCGCCATCTCCGGGCTGACGCCGCCCAGCTCGGGGCAGATCCGGCTGCGGGGCCAGGACATCTCCCGGACGCCGGCCGAGGTGATCGTGGGCAAGGGCGTGGGCCACGCCCCCGAGGGCCGCCGGATCTTTGCCCGGATGACGGTGCGGGAGAACCTCGATCTGGGCGCCTACATCCGGCGGGACGGGCAGACGCGGGCCGACCTGGAGCGGGTCTTCACCCTGTTTCCCCGGCTCAAGGAGCGGCACGGGCAGCTCGCCGGCACCCTCTCCGGAGGCGAGCAGCAGATGCTCGCCATCGGCCGGGCGCTGATGTCCAAGCCCCAGATCCTGCTCCTGGACGAGCCCTCGCTGGGCCTCGCGCCGATCCTGGTGGACACCATCTTCCAGGTCATCCAGGACATCAACAAGAGCGGGACCACCGTGCTCCTGATCGAGCAGAACGCGCTCAAGGCGCTCGCGGTGGCGGGCCGCGCCTACGTCCTGGAGACCGGGCGGATCGTGAAGGAAGGATCGGCCAAGGCGCTGCGTGAGAGCCCGGACGTCCAGAAGGCGTACCTCGGGATCTGAAGACGGCATGCCGGTCTCGGTGACCAACTCGGAGCTGGTCTACGACGCGCTCAAGGGCTCGGGCGTCCGGCTGATCAGCGCCCTGCCCGAGACCTGGCTGGTGCACCTAGTCCGCCTCGCCGACCAGGACCGCGACATGATCCTGGTGCGCCTGGCCAAGGAGGAGGAGGGGATCGGGATCTCCACCGGAGCCCATTTCGCCGGCCTTCGTACCGCGCTGCTGATGCAGAACCACGGCTTTCTGCAGTCGATCAACGGGATCGCCTCGCTGGCGCTCCTCTACAAGATCCCGCTGCTGCTGATGATCACCGACCGGGGCACGATGGGCGAGCGCGATCCCTGGCAGACGGAGGGCGGCAAGTACACCCGGCGCACCCTGGACGCCCTCAACATCGTCCGCGACGACCTGGCCCGGCCCGAGGAGGTGCGGGGCAAGGTGGCCAAGGCCATGGCCCTGGCTCAGAGCTCGCTCTCGCCGGTGGCGCTCCTGCTTCAACGAGACCTGATGTGGGAGGAGCCGGCGGCGTGAGGCGGCCGTGAAGCGGATCGACTGCCTGCAGGCGATCTATCCGCGGCTGGAGGACTGCGCCGTGGTCACGATCATGGGCGCGGTCGCGGCCGAGCTCTACTCGCTCGGCCACCGGCCCAACTTCTTCTACCTGGAGCACGCCATGGGGCTGGCCTCCTCCATCGGCCTGGGCATCGCGCTGGCCCGGCCAGATTGCAAGGTGGTGGTCCTGGACGGCGACGGATCGGTCCTGATGAACCTGGGCGGCCTGACCACGCTGGCCCGCTACGCCCCCCGCAACCTGGTCCACCTGGTCTTCGACAACCAGGTGCTGCTCTCGGTGGGTGGCGGCGCGCCGGGCGGCCACCAGTGGTTCACGACCGCGACCTCCACCGGGACCGACCTGGCGGCGGTGGCCCGGGGCGCCGGCATCCGCCGCGCCCAGCTGGTCGAGGACCTGGACGACTTCACCGAGGCCGCCCTGGACGCGATCCGGGGCGACGAGCTGGCCTGCGTCGTGGCCAGGGTCGAGGCCGAGATGCCGGCCAGCTTCCACATGGACGTCCACATGCTGGAGAATCGCTTCGAGTTTCCGCGGGCGCTGCAGCGAATTCAGGCCAAGACCGCCACCGGAGGAAGGACATGAGCAGTCACATGCAAACGGGCCGGATCGAGATCAGGCCGAACGCCCTGACGGCGCTGGTCGAGGCGCTGGCCTCCGGCGCGATCGAGGTCATCGACCTCACCCAGCCGCTCTCTGGGAAGACGCCGATCATCCAGCTGCCCCCGCCCTTTGCCAACACCCCCGGCTGGAAGACGCACGAGATCAGCCACTACGACGAGCGCGGACCGGCCTGGTACTGGAACTGGTTCGAGGGCGGGGAGCACGTGGGCACCCACTTCGACGCGCCCATCCACTGGGTCACCGGCAAGGACAGGCACGACGTTGCCCAGGTCCCGGCCGGCCACCTGATCGCGCCCGCGGTGGTGATCGACCGGGTCGAGGAGGCCCGCCGCAATCCCGATTACCTTCTGACTCTGGAGGACGTCAGGCGGTTCGAGCGCGAGCACGGACCGCTGCCTCGAGGCGGCTGGCTCCTCTACCGGACCGGATGGGACGAGCGAGCCTCCGACCAGCAGGCCTTCCTCAACGCCGACCAGACCGGGCCGCACACGCCCGGGATCGCGGTCGATTGCGCCCGCTGGCTGGCCGAGGAGGCGCCCATCATCGGCGTCGGTGTGGAGACGGTCGGGACCGACGCCGGCGCGGCCCACTCCTTCGATCCGCCCTTTCCCTGCCACTCCTTTCTCCTGGGCGCCGACAAGTACGGGCTGACCCAGCTGGCCAACCTGAGATCGCTCCCGCCCACGGGCGCGGTGCTGATCGTGGCGCCGCTCAAGCTGCTCGAGGGCTCGGGCAGCCCCTGCCGGGCGCTGGCCCTGGTCCAGCGCTGACCAGCGCTCGATCGCTCGAGCTGGAGATCCGGCCGATCCGGCCGGAGGAGCTGCCCGCCTACAGCCGGGCGCTCCGGCGGACCTTCGGCGCCCACAGCCCGCGCGACGAGGAGCTGGAGCTGTCGCGCCTGATCACCGAGTTCGACCGCACCCTGGCGGCCTTCGACGGCGGCGAGGTCGTGGCCACGGCGGGGATCTTCAGCTTCCAGATCGCGGTGCCCGGCGGGCGCAGCCTTGGGTGCGCCGGGATCACGCGCGTCACGGTGCTGCCCACCCACCGCCGCCGGGGGCTGCTCACGGCGATGATGCGCCGGATGACGGACGAAGCCCACGCGCGGGGGGAGCCGCTGGCCGCGCTCTTCGCCTCCGAGGCGCCCATCTACGGGAGGTTCGGCTACGGCGTGGCGGCCTACGACGCTCCGCCTTCGCCCAGCCGGTTGGCGGCGGAGGAAGGGTGCGATTGATCGACAAGGCGAACGCTCCCGCCATCTTCACCGAGGTCTGGAACCGGGCCCAGCCGGCGCAGCCCGGAATGCTGCGCCACGAGGAGTCCTGGTGGCGCCACGACCTGGCCGACCTCGAAGCCTGGCGTGAGGGATCGAGCGAACAGTACCTGGCTGTCTACGAGGATGCCGGCGGCCGCGCCCAGGGGGTCGCCCAGTACCGGGTGAAGTCCGCCTGGACCGACAACCAGGCCGACGGCACCCTGACCATCCAGCGCCTGGTCGGGGTCACACAGCAGGCCACCGCGGCGCTCTGGCGCTACTGCCTGGACGTGGACCTGATGACGCGGGTGACGGCCCGGCAGCGCCGGGTCGACGACCCGGTCCGCTACCTGCTCCGGGACCCGCGAGCCGCCCTGGTGAAGCTGTTCGACTCGCTCTGGCTGCGGCTGATCGACGTCCCGGCGGCGCTGGCGGGTCGGCGCTACCTGGTGCCCGGGAAGCTCACGCTCGAGGTCCGCGACGCCTTCTGCCCCTGGAACCAGCGGCGCTATCGCCTGGAGACCTCTGGCGGCGCCGCCCGCTGCGAGCCGAGTGAGGAGGAGCCCGACCTGGCGATCGGCGCGGAAGACCTCGCCGCCCTCTACCTGGGAGGGACGACGGCGACCACGCTCGCCGACGCGGGCCGCCTGGAGGGCCGATCCAGGGGCGCCATCGAGCGCGCGGACACGCTCTTCCAGAGCGAGCGCACGCCCTGGTGTCCCTCCGACTTCTGATCCCGATCGCGCCTCCGCATAATGGCAGGCGTGGACCGCCAGACCTGTGACGGTTTCGACCGCCAGGACCCGCTGGCTCGATTTCGAGACGAGTTCGTCATCCCCGAGGGCGTCGTCTACCTCGACGGGAACTCGCTGGGCGCGCTGCCCCGGGCCACGGGTCCGCGCCTGCAGCGGGTGATCGCGGAGGAGTGGGGGAGCGGGCTGATTCGCAGCTGGAACGCGGCCCACTGGATCGACGCGCCCCGGAGGGTGGGCGACAAGATCGCCCGGCTGATCGGGGCCCAGCCCGGGGAGGTGATCGTCGCCGACAGCACCTCGGTCGACCTCTTCAAGCTGCTCGCCGGGGCGCTGCGCCTGCAATCGGGACGCCACTTCATCCTGACCGAGGCCCAGAACTTTCCCACCGACCTCTACGTGGCCGAGGGGCTGGTGGACCTGCTGGGAG
>VBIC01000105.1 GCA_005881425.1 Chloroflexota bacterium
CGCTCACCCTCGAGCGCACCCTCCTGCAAGTCCAGCTCCGGCTCGAGGATCGCGTCATGGAGAACCGTCACGTCCAGCCGCGCCAGCGGATCCGCCGACCTACGGCCGGCCACCTCCACCAGGCACAGCCGCGGACCGGGCAGGGCCAGGCCGATCCGATGCTCGGAAGCCGGTTCGTGGAGGGCTCGAAGGAGCGCCTGCCGGTCTGCTACGGCGGTGACCCGGTGGGCCCGCTCCAGCCGTCCCACGAACTCGGACGGCCGGAAGCCCTCGAGGTCGTGCAGCAGCCGGTGAGTCGGCAGGATCACGAGGCCGGGATCGGCGGCGTCGACGAGAAGCATCAACACGAAGTTGAAGGCCGCCTCGGGCGGCGCGCTCGGATGCTCCCGACGCTGCAGGTCGCGGTACCTGAGCGCGGTCTGATAGCGGTGGTGGCCGTCGGCGATGAAGAGGCGGGAGGGCTCCAGGTCCCCGGCCAGGCGCCGCAGACGGTCGGCGTCGCGCAGGCTCCAGACCTCATGTCGCTCCGACTCGTCCGTGGTGATCGCGATCCGCGGCGCGCCCTGCTCCACCTCGGCCATCAGGCGCCTGGTGTCTCCGCTCGGATCTTCGAAGAGAGCGAAGACCGGGCTGAGGTTGGCCACCACCGCCTGGGTCAGCGAGGTCCGGTCGGCCAGCGGCAGGGCGTGGGTCTTCTCGTGAGGCAGGATTCCTTCGCCGAAGGGCTCGATCCGAACCACAGCGAGGACCCCCGAGCGGGAGCGCGGCGCGCCCCCATCGGGGTCCGCGAACCGCTGCCGGTAGACGTAGACGCAAGCTGCGGCCTCGCGCCGCAACACGCCCTCCCGCAGCCAGGCCTGGAAGAAGGCGGCAGCTCGCGTGTATTTGTTGTCCTCGGGATGGTCGGTCGGCTTGACCTCGCCGGCGATCAGCCGGACGACGTTGCGCGGGTCCTGCCGGTAATACCGGACCCGATCGGGGGCCGTGATCACGTCGTAAGGCGGAGCGACGACCCGATCCATCGGTACCCGCTCGGGGTCGTATGCGATCCCCCGAAAAGGCCTCACGGTCGCCATGGCGGGCGCCGCCTAGAGCGCGACCGACTGCACGTCTGTCATGCCGGGAATCCGCCGGATCTCGGCCAGGATCGGATCGGAAACCGGATCGTCGATGGAGAGGATCATGACCGCGTCGCCGCGAGGGTGATTGCGGCCCACCTGCATGCTGGCGATGTTGATGTTGCTGCGGCCAAGGAGGGTGCCGATGGCGCCGATCACCCCCGGGCGGTCCGCGTGCCAGCTCATGAGGAAGCTGCCCTGGGGCACGACGTCGATGCGGAAGTCGTCGAGCCGGACCACGTGCGCCTCGTTGAGCAGCAGGGTCGCTCCCACCCGCGTGGTCTTCCCGTCGCCTTCCGCGCTGAGCGTGATCAGGTTTGAGAACTCGCCGGCTCGCGTGGTTCGCTGCTCGACCACCGTGATGCCGCGCGCCGCCGCGACCGCCCGCGCGTTGACCGGACTGAGGCGGTCGGTGCTGAACCGGGTGAGGAAGGCGGTGAGAACCGCCGCGGTCAGCAGGGAGCAGTCGTACTCCGCGATCTCCCCCTCGTACTCGACCTGGAGCCGGGTAACCGGATGGGTCACAACCTGGCCGCTGAAGCGGCCGAGGCCCTCCGCGACCCGCAGGTACGGTCGGAGGAAGGCCATGGCTTCGGGCAGCACGACGGGGGCGTTGAGGGCGAACTGCGGGAAGCCGCCTTCGAGCACGGCCAGCACCTGGTCGGCGATCTCGATCGCGACACTCAGCTGCGCTTCCTCGGTGGACGCGCCCAGATGCGGGGTGGCGATGACCTGCGGCAGGCCCAGCAGCGGACTCTCGCCGGGCGGCTCCTGCTCGAAGACGTCGAGGGCGGCCCCGGCGACCTGCCCGCTGCGCAGGGCATCGTAGAGAGCGCGCTCGTCGACGATGCCGCCCCGGGCGGCGTTGACCAGCCGAAGCCCGGGCTTGGCCGCCTGGAGGCGGGCCGCGTCGAGGAGGTGCCTCGTCTGCGGCGTGAGCGGGACGTGGATGGTGAGGAAGTCCGCCTCCGCCAGCAGCCGCTCGAGCGGCACCATGCGCACCTGCAGCTGGGCCGCCCGCTCCTCAGGCACCAGGGGATCGGCGGCGATCACCTGCATCCCGAAGGCCTGCGCCCGGCGGGCCACCTCGCGACCGATGTTGCCCAGCCCGATCACGCCCAGCGTCTTCTCACGCAGCTCAGTTCCCAGGTAGAGCGATCGCTCCCACCGTCCCTGCCTGACCGCCTGGGCAGCCTGGGGGACGTGACGTGCCAGGGCGAGCATCAGGGCCAGGGTGTGCTCGGCCGCCGCGACCGTGTTTCCGGCCGGGGCGTTCACGATCAGCACTCCGGCCCGGGTGGCGGCCTGCAGGTCGATGTTGTCTACTCCCGCTCCGGCCCGGCCGATCACCTTCAGCCTGACCCCTGCGGCGATGGTGGCTTCGTCGACCCGGGTCTCGCTGCGCACGATCAGCGCGTCGTAGTCGGGGATGCGGCGGCGCAGCTCGCCCTCAGGCTGGCGGAGCAGGACGTCGACCTCGGCCCGGCTGCGCAGACGCGCGATCCCCGCTTCCGCGATTGGATCCGCGACCAGGACGCGCGGCACCGTGGCGTCCGTTACCGCGGGACGGCGGCCTCGGGAGCCTCGAGCGCCCGCCGCGCGGCGGAGAGCGCGGCTCCTTCGCTGACCTCGAGGCCGTGCTCCCTGAGCCCCGCCTCGAGCGCGGTGACGGCGGTGGTGACGTCCTCCTCGTAGACCGCCCCCAGATGGCCGATGCGGAAGATACGGTCCTTGAGCGGTCCCTGGCCCGAGGCGAGGACGAGACGGTAGCGTTCGCGCCAGGTCCGGAGCAGCTCCCTGGCTCGGGCGCCCTGCAGGGCGGGCGGCAGGTTGACGGCAGTCACGGTCGGCGAGGCGACGTCCGGGGAAGCGAGCAGGCCGAGGTGCAGGGCCCGAGCCGCCGCGCGGAAGGCGCCCGCGATCCGCTGGTGACGGCGGTAGACGTTGGCCAGGCCCTCCTCGCGCATCGCCAGCAGCGCCTCTCGCAGCCCGAAGAGCAGGCTGACGGCCGGCGTGGTGAAGGTCATCCCCTCTGCCTGGAGCTTGCGAGCGCGAGTCCAGTCGAAGTAGAAGCGCGGTCCGCGCGCCTGCGCCTGCCGCTCCCAGGCGGCCGGCGAGACGCTCAGCATGGTCACACCCGGCGGCACCATCCAGCCCTTCTGGGAGGCGGTGATGGCAACGTCGACTCCCCAATCGTCGACAGGCAGCTCCACTGAGCCGATGGAGCTGACGCCGTCGACCACCAGGAGGCGCCCGCGCTGCTTGACGACCGATGCCAGCTGCTGCAGCGGGTTGAGCACGCCGGTCGAGGTCTCGTTGTGAGTGATGAGCACGGTGTGGACGTCGTCCTCTTTGGCCAGGATCGCGTCCAGGTCCTCGGGGTCGGCCGCCTCGCCCCAGGGAAGCGCGTAACGGACGACGTCGGCACCGAAGGCCTGCGCCAGGTCGGCGAAGCGATCGCCGAAGGCGCCGATGGTAATGGCCAGGACCCGTTCACCGGGCGAGACGAGGTTCGCGACCGCGCTCTCCATGCCACCGGATCCCGACGCCGGATAGATCAGGAGGTCGTGAGTCGTGTCGAAGGCCCAGCGCAGCCCGTCTTCCAGCTCCTTGAGGAGGGCTTTGAACTCCGGGCCGCGGTGGTTGATCATGGGCGCGTCCATGGCTCTCCGCACGCGCTCCGGGATCGGCGTTGGGCCAGGGATGCGCAGCTGGTAAGAGGATTCCATGGCCCCCTAGCTTACCTGTCAGATCCGGCGGCTGAGCGTGCGCCGGCGATCGAGGGTGCGCCGGCGCCGCATCAGGCGGCGGGAGGGCCGGGTACGAAACCGGGACGAGGCCATGCGCGTCGCCGCACGCTCGCGGATGAGCAGAAAGAACACCACCGCGGCCCCGGCGTAAAGCCACCAGACCTGGAAGCCCGGCGTCGGGGAGGTCCGGGCGCGCAGGGCCAGGGCTCGCTGCGCCGCCAGGGCTTCGGCCTGCTCGAGGGCGCGTCGATCCTGCTCGATCCGCGGATCAGCGGCCAGCATCCCGTCCAGGATCCCCTGAACCACCGCCTGGCGAAACTCCGGGCGCTGCAGCAGGGCGGCCTCGCGCGGGTTGGTCAGGTAGGCGGGCTCCACGGTCACGGTCGGGATCTGGGCGTGCACCCACAGCTCGGGCTTGAGGGCCACGCCGTCGTCCTCGATCTGATAGGGAGCGAGCGCGTGGCTCAGGCCGCCCTCGATCGTCCGGGCGAAGGGCAGGCTCTCGGCTCGCGGATAGAGGACCGTCAGTCCGTTGATGCTCGAGTCGCCGTCAAAGGCGTTGACGTGCAGGCTGACGAACATCCGGGCGCCTGACGCGGCCACCACCGCCCATCGGTCGGCGATGGTCATGAAGCGATCGCTGGTGCGGGTCATGACGACACGCACGCGCTCCGTCCTCAGCAGCTCGCGGAGGCGTAATCCAAGGTCGAGCGTGAGGTCCTTCTCCATCACCGAGCCCGCCACGACTCCCGGGTCCCACGGGATGCTGAGGTCGCCGGCGTAGCTTCCCCCGTGCCCGGGATCGACGGCGACCACGTAGGGAGGGGGCACCGAGGCGCTGGACGCGGAGGGGCTGGGCTCCGAGGCGAGGGCCCGAGCCGGGTGCAAGAACGTGAGCAAGACGATCCCGGTCGCGAGCAGCGCCGGGAGGCGCGGGGCGCGCAAGCCAGCACGAGTATAACCACTCCTCCACGGAGGAGCAGCCGGCTCCGGTCCGCGCCCGGGCTAGCGCTGGTCGGCGGTGTAGGGCAGCAGCGCGATGTGGCGCGCCCGCTTGAGCGCGACCGCCAGCCGCCGCTGGTGCCGGGCGCAGGTGCCGGTCACACGCCGGGGAAGGATCTTGCCGCGCTCGCTGACGAAGCGGCGAAGACGGGACACCTCTTTGTAGTCGATGTGGTGGACCTTCTCCACGCAGAAGTTGCAGACCTTCTTGTGCGGCTTACGATCACGTTTCTCGGTGGCTGGCGGCATTGAGTTCCTTTAGAAGGGGATGTCGTCCGGATCGACGTCACGGGCAGCCTCGTCGGAATTGGCCGGCGCGGCGACGGCCGCCTCTACCGGAGCGGAGGCCGCCGGAGCCGCAGCCGCAGCCGAGCGCGGCTCCAGGAACTGGACCTCGGTCGCGACCACCTCGGTGGTCTTGCGCTTCTGTCCGTCCTGGCCTTCCCAGGAGCGGGTCTGCATCCGGCCCTCGATGTACACCAGGCTGCCCTTGTGCAGATACTGGCCCGTGAGCTCGGCCAGCTTACGCCGACCGACGTTCCAGGCCACGACGTTGTGGTAGTCGGTGTATTCCTTGCTCTCGCCGTCGGCACTCTGGCCGTAGCGGTTGGTGGCCAGCGAGAAGCTGGTCACCGGATCGCCCTTCGGCGTGTAGCGCATTTCGGGATCGCGGGTGAGCCGGCCGATGAGCATGACTTTGTTCAGGTTCATTTCTTGCCCTCATCCTGGCGGACCAACAGGTGTCGAACGACGGTGTCGGAGATCTTCAGCACGCGCTCGATCTCACCCAGCCGCGTGCCTTCGAGGTCGAACTCGGCGACCACGTAGTGGCCTTCGTGCAGGTCCTTGACGGCGTAAGCGAGACGCCGCTTGCCCCACGGGGTCACCTTCTTGACCTGGCCCCCGTTGGTCTGGATCAGCTGATTGACGCGGTCAATCTCCCGCTGCACTCCATCCTCGTCAAGCTCGGGCTTGACGACGTACATCAGCTCATACGACGACACGCGACCTCCTTTCCCTGGGGATTGCTCCGTCTATGGCCCGCGCGGGCGGCACCCGGAGCGGAAAAGCGAACGTAAGTCTAGCAGACGACCGGACAGCCGGCGCATGAAAAGGCGGCCGCCGCCCATCTCGCCGGCGGCGCCCGCGCGGCGGGTCGTGGTCGAGCGCCATTTTATAGCGGTCCTATCAGGTATGCGGCCTAGATCCAGGTGTCGCACATGTGCTACAATTGTCCTGTGCCCCGGAAGATCACCCAGCGGGAGCTCCGCAATGAGAGCGGCGAAATCATGCGCGCCCTGGACCGCGGAGAGTCTTTCGTCGTGACCCGAAACGGCGTACCGGTTGGCGAGCTCACCCCTGCGGGCCGGCCGCGATTCATTTCTGCGGGTACTCTGGCCGAGGCCCTGGCCGGCGCCCCACGCCTCGATCCGGCTCGATTCCGAAAGGACCTCGACGGCCTGATCGACCAGGATGTCTTCCCTCGCGCCTGAAGCTCGCCCCGTTCGAGGCCTGATCGATACCTCCGTGGTCATCGACCTACCAGCGGCCGAGTCCTTGCCGCAGGAGGTCGCCATCTCAACCATCACCCTGGCAGAGCTGGCTGCGGGGACCCATGCCGCTGGCGATCCCCTCGAGAGAGCCGCACGACAGGAGCGCCTCCAACGGGTAGAGACCACGATCGAGGCTATCCCGTTCGACGGTGCTGCGGCCATAGCCTACGGCCGACTGGTGGCGGCTGTCGTGGCCAGGGGCCGCAAGGCGCGCGGCCGGCGCGCCCTCGACCTACTCATCGCTGCAACAGCTGCGTCCCAGGGTCTGCCACTCTTCACCCGCAACCCAGACGACTTCAGCGGCCTCGAAGACGTGGTTCAGATAATCGCTATCTTAAGGCGGCCGATCTAGCATGGTTCGGAACCCTTGGCGGTCTCGACGCCGGACGGGCCAAAAGGGGTCGGCCAGGTGTAATGACATGGCGCTATGCTCCGAGCGGAGACACTTGACGACCTAATACATGAGCTGATTGACGGTCGCGTGCCGGACGCCTATGGGCCTATGAGAACGTTGAGGAGGCTCGGGCCTTCCTCAGCGAAGGCTGGCAGTCGATGGTCCCGATGCTGGGAATTTGGTGGTCGGCGGGGGACTCGAACCCTCGACCTCTTGGATGTGAACCAAGCGCTCTAACCAGCTGAGCTAGCCGACCTGCGTCGCATTGTAGCCCGCGTCGGAGCGCCCAGATCCCGGCGGTCGCCGGCGGCGCGCACCACCGCCCGGGTCACGGCTTCGGCGGCCTCCAGCGGCAGGTAACGGGTGGCCTCGTCCAGCAGCCCGCTCGCCTCGGATGGCAGCGCCCGGCGGACCACGTCCAGCTGCTGGTCGACCAGGTCGGCGATGACCTGGGACAGCTCCTGCCGCTTGCGCTTGCGGAACAGCTCCTGCTGCGCGGGGTAGCCGTTGCCGAAGGCGATCGCGAAGCCCAGCCGGTGGAGCTGGGCCAGGTCGCGAAAGACGGTCCGGGTGCTCACCCCCAGGCTCTCCGCCAGGTCCTGGGCGCGCACGCCCGGCTGGGCCGTCGCCATCGACAGGATGACGAGGAGCCGCCGCAAGCGGGCCGCCCGATCCACGTTGTCACCGTAGCATCGGCTCCTGGCCACCGCAATCGCCATGGGCCAGCATCCCGACCTGCTCATGAACACCCTCGCCGGCGACCCACGACGGCTTCGCGGCCGCGTCCCCTCCGCGCTCTGGCTCGGGCTCGCCGGGCTGGGCGGGGCCATCTTCCTCTACTGGGCCCGCGACATCCTCCTGCCCTTTGCCCTGGCGCTCTTCCTCGCCTACCTGCTGATACCGCTGGTCGACGCCATGAGCCGGCCCCGTCCACGCCGGACGACGCCCCGCCCGGTGGCTGCCTTCCTGGCGCTGGCCGCCTTTCTGGGAGTGGGCCTGGTGGCCCTGCTGGCGTTGGGCCCGATCCTGGCCGCCGAGGCCAACCGCCTGCTCCAGACCTCGATCGGCAGCGGCGGCCACGAGCCTCTGATCACCCAGCGCGTGGTCGGCACCCTTGCCTCCTGGCGCGACAAGCTCTACGGGACCGGCGTCTTCCCCGCCGACGTCCAGCGCGAGCTGAACCAGGACGCGCGCGACTTCGTCAACGGCCTGGGAGACGCCGCGGTCCAGGCCCTGACCCGCTCCCTGCTCTACTTCCCCCGCCTGCTGGAGCTGGTCGCGGTCCCTCTGCTCGCCTTCTACATCCTGGCCGACGGTCCGCGGCTTGCCGCCGGCTTTCGCGGTCTCCTGCCCGACTCCCAGCAGGAGCCCGCCGGCCGGCTGATGACGCGCCTGCACCGGGTGCTCCTGGAGTACGTCAGGGGACAGCTCCTGACCAGTCTCTTCATCGGAGTCGTCAGCGCGCTCGGTCTGCGCCTGCTCGGCCTGCGGATGGCCCTGCTGGTCGCGGCCGTGGCGCTGGTCGTAGAGGTCATCCCCTTCTTCGGTCCCCTCCTGTGGGGCACCCTGGCGGTGGTCCTGGCGCTGGTGCAGGCGCCGGCGGGAAGCCCCCTTCCCATCACGGTCGGGCTTTTCGCGCTCCTGGCCCAGCAGGTCGACAGCCACCTGGTCGCACCCCTGATCCTGGGACGATTCGTACGGGTTCATCCACTCCTGCTCATCTTCAGCACTCTGCTCGGCGCCTCCACCTTCGGATTGATCGGGATGTTCCTGGCCGCCCCCGTGACCGCGGTCGCCAAGGAGACGTTTCTCTTCCTGCGCGGACGGGTAAATCAAGATGGTGAAACGCCCCAGCTCCGGCTCACAGGATGAGCCCGGATCATCTGATAAGGTGAAGCACTCCATGGCCAGAGAAACCAAGGACGGCAAGGCGCCGCGTGCCAAAGAGGTCAAGGCAGAGGCGCCCGCCGAGATCGCTCCCGACGGCGCCACCCCGGCGCCCAAGGGCAAGAACGCGATCGACGAGGTGATCTCCGCCATCGAAGCGGCCCGGGACAAGGTCATGGCCGACGAGGTCAAGGGGCTGACCAAGCTCGGGATCCCGCGGGCGATGGCCTACCAGATGGTCGCCGCGCGATTCCACCAGACGGTGGTGACCGACGGCGAGGGCGGCGGTCCGGAGTTCGAAAACAGCCACTGGACCGATCGCTAGAAAGCCCGCCTCAGGCTAGAGCCGTGCTCTCGGTCGCCCAGGCGCGCCAGCGCATCCTGGACCAGGTCGGCCGGCTGGCCGCCGAGGACGTCCCCCTCCGCGAGGCCGCCGGGCGGGTGCTGGCAGAGGAGGTCAGGGCAACCACGGACGTGCCCGGCTTCACCAACTCGGCCATGGACGGCTACGCGGTGCTGGCCCGGGACGTGGCGGCGGCCGGGCCGGCCAATCCCGTTCGCCTGCCGCTGCGGGGCGAGGTCCGGGCGGGGGTGGCTCCGCCCCATCCACTGCAGGCCGGCACCGCGATCCGGATCATGACCGGGGCGCCCGTTCCCGCCGGCGCCGACGCCGTCGTGCGGGTCGAGGACACCGCCGAGGAGGACGGCGCCGTCCTGATCCGGGCCTCGGTCAGCGCCGGGACCAGCCTGCGCGCCGCCGGGAGCGACCTGCGGGCCGGCGACCTGGTCGCCGCACCGGGCCGGGTGGTCAGCCCAGGGGTGATCGGCGTCTGCGCGGCCGCCGGACGCACCTCGCTGCGCTGCCTCCGCCGGCCTTCGGTCATGGTCCTGACCACGGGCGACGAGCTTCGCGACGTCGGGGAGCCGCTGGAACCTGGCCAGATCGTCAACACCAACCGCTATACCCTGGCCGCCGCCGTGGAAGAGGCGGGCGGCCTCGTCCTCGACGCCGGAGTCGCCCGAGACGAGCGGGAGCAGATCGCGGCCGCGCTCCGCCAGGCTGCCGCCGCGGACCTGGTGATCAGCAGCGGGGGGGTCTCGATGGGGGCCTACGACCTGGTCCGCGACCTGCTCGCCCAGGAAGTCCGGATCGATTTCTGGCAGGTTGCACTGCGGCCAGGCAAGCCACTCGCCTTCGGGTCGGTGCGGGGCGTGCCGCTGATCGGGCTCCCGGGCAATCCGGTCTCCAGCCTGGTGGCTTTCGAGCTCTTCGCGCGCCCCGCGCTGCTCAAGATGCAGGCCCGCGAGGACCGGGAGCGCCCGCGGCTGTGGGCCCGTACCGAGGACACGCTCTCCGGGCCGCCTCACCTCGAGCAGTACTTTCGTGGGGTCGCGCGCCGCCAGGACGACGGCATCAGCGTCCGGCTGACCGGCGACCAGGGGTCGCACGTGCTGCGTTCCATGGCGGACGCCAACTGCCTCGTGATCCTCCCCTTGAAGACCGGGCAGATCCCGGCGGGCGGGAGGGTCGAGATCATCGAGCTGGCGCCGATCCGCTAACGTATCGGATGGCAGGCAACGCTGGCCTGTCATAAGGGGAGGTCGATGGCAAAGCTCGAGGCCGCCCGCATCCGTAACGTCGCCCTGCTCGGCCACAGCCACGACGGCAAGACCATGCTCGCCGAGGCCATGCTCTACGCCGGCGGGGCGGTGGACCGGCTGGGCAAGCCCGAGGCAGGGACCACCGTCTTCGACTTCGAGCCGGAGGAGACCAAGCGCAAGATCTCCATCGGGACCAGCGTGGCCCACCTGACCTGGCAGGAAACGAAGATCAACCTGCTCGACACACCGGGATTCCAGGATTTCACGGGCGAGGTCTGCAGCGCGCTCTCCGCCGCCGAGGGCGCGCTCCTGGTGCTGAGCGCGAACAGCGGAGTGGTGGTCGGCACCGAGCTGGCCTGGCACCAGCTCCGCCAGCGGAGCACGCCGACCCTGATCGTGATCAACAAGATGGACAAGGAGAATGCGGACTTCGCCCGGGTGATGGACGGCCTGCGCGAGTTCTCACCGCGGCCGGTCGCCATCCAGGCTCCGATCGGCGCCGAGAGCGGGTTTCGCGGCGTCGTCGACCTCCTGGCCCGCAAGGCCTACGAGTTCGACGCCCAGGGCCGGGCCAGGGAGATTCCCGTACCTGCGGAGATGGCGGCGCAGCTCGAGGCCCAGCGCGCCCCCCTGGTCGAGGCAGCCGCCGAGACCGACGACGGGCTACTCGAGAAGTACCTGGAGAGCGGCGAGCTGAGCGACGCGGAGGTCACGGCCGCCTTCGCCCAGGGGGTGGCCCGGGCAAGCATCGTGCCGGTGCTCGCCACCGCGGCCTCGCGCCCGATCGGGATCGGCACCCTGCTGGATCGCATCGTCAGTCTCCTACCGTCGCCCGCGGCCGAGACCGCGGCGCAGGCGGTCAACCCCCGCACCGGTGAGGCCCGCTCCCTTACGGCCGACCCCGGGGCGCCGCTCTGCGCACTCGTCTTCAAGACCACTGCCGACCCCTTCGTGGGACGGATCAGCTACGTCAAGGTGCTGAGCGGCACGCTGACGCCGAGCACCCCGGTGGTGAACGCCTCCAGGGACCACGCGGAGCGGCTCGGCACTCTCGGCTATCCCAAGGGCAAGGCGCTGGAGCCGGCAACAGAGGTGGTGGCGGGCGACATCGCCGGGATCAGCAAGCTGCAGAACACCGCGACCGGCGACACGCTGGCATCGCGCGACCACCCGCTGCGGCTGACCCCGCCTGCCTTCCCCGAGCACACCTACAGCGCCGCCGTCAACGCCAGGACCAAGGCGGACGAGGAGAAGGTGAACGCGGCCCTGGTCAAGCTGGTGGACGAGGACCCCACGCTCACCCTTCACCGCGAGCCGAGCACCAAGGAGACGATCCTCCAGGGCATGGGCGACGTCCATCTCGAGGTGGTGCTCGAGAAGCTGAAGCGGAAGTACGGGGTCGAGGCGGTCCTCTCGGTGCCGCGTGTCCCCTACCAGGAGACGGTCACGGGATCGGCCCGGGCGGAGAAGAAGTACAAGAAGCAGTCAGGCGGTGCGGGCCTCTACGGCCACTGCGTGATCGAGGTCGAGCCGGTCCCGCGGGGGACGGGGTTCGTCTGGCAGGACCGGATCTTCGGCGGCTCCATCCCGCAGAACTTCCGGCCTTCGGTCGAGAAGGGTGTGCGGGAAACGATGGAGCAGGGCGTCCTCACGGGCAACCCGGTGGTCGATGTCAAGGTCAGCCTGCTCGACGGCTCGACCCATCCGGTGGACGGCAAGGACATCGCCTTCAAGCTGGCCGGCGCCATGGCCATGCGCCAGGCGGTGCTGGACGCGCGGCCGGTGCTGCTGGAGCCGATCATGGAGGTCGAGGTGCTGGTGCCCGAGCGCAACATGGGTGACGTGATCAGCGACCTCAACGGCAAGCGGGGCAAGATCGCGGGCATGGAGCCGTCCGAGGACCACATGGAGAAGGTGAAGGCGCAGGTGCCGCTCTCCGCGATGTACCGCTTCCCGATTGATCTCAGGTCGATCACCCAGGGCCGCGGCAGCTACCACATGACTTTCTCCCACTACGAGGAGGTCCCCGCTCACGTCGCCCAGCCGGTGATCACCGCCTACCAGAAGGCGAAGTCGGGCGAAGCGGAGGAGTAGCAGGGCCGGCCCGACCCCAGCCCTGGATCAGGGCTCGGCGAAGAGGTCGACTCCCGCCCAGGCCAGGGCCAGCAGCGTCTTGGCGTCCTCCAGCTCTCCCGTGGCGCGCAGGACGCGCAGGTCGTGGAGACGGAAGGGATTGACCTTGAAGGACTCGTCGAGATCCGCATGGCCCTCCGCCTCGGAGAGGCCTTCGGCCAGGAAGAAGGTCATCGCCTCGTCGCCGTAGCCGGGGGTTAGGAAGGCGCGACCCAGGCGCAGCCAGCGCTCGGCGCTGAGCCCGGCCTCCTCGCGCAGCTCGCGCCGGGCGGCGGCCTCGACCTCCTCGCCCTGGTGGTCGCAGGTGCCGGCCGGGATCTCCCACAGCTCCCTGCCGGTCACGTAGCGGAACTGCCGCACCAGGACCACGTTGCCCTGGGCGTCACGGGGCACGATCCCGACCGAGCCCGGGTGCCTCACGATCTCGCGGGTCGCCTCGTGCCCGCTTTCCAGCCGGACCCGATCGCGGTAGACCTGAAAGAGCTTGCCGTCGTAGACCTTCTCGCTCGCCAGGCGTTCTTCCATAATTCCCTCCCGGATCGCGGTCCCCACTGGCCGGCCCGGGACCGCCCCGTTATCATGGGGTCAATTTTCAATGATCGAACGCACCGTCCTCGAGATCGCACGCCACCGGTTCTGGGCCTGGCAGCGCCGTAACGCGGTCACGCCGCGCTCGCAGCTGCGTGAGGCCGACCGGCTGCTGACGGTGCTCGAGGAATGCCGGCTGCGCCGGATCCGGCTCATCCCCACTCCCATCTGGCGGCGCATCATCCAGCTCCTGGGCCAGATCGACACCCGCTACCCGCAGAGGATCGGTATCGATCGCTCGGTGGAGATCAGCTCGGAGGTCCTGTTCGAGGCCCAGGAGGCGCTCATGAACGAGGAGCAGCGGCGCCGGCGGCCCCTGCCGGGCAAGATCGTGCCCCTCTTCGGCCGGGACCTTTCCTGACAGCGAACATCCGTTTGCATCGGCCGGCCGTTTCTGCTAGCCTGTGATCATGGGCGATCTGGCCGGCCTGCTGGCCGGCGACGGCACGCGCCTGATCACGGGAGAGGCATCGACCGCCCTCCTGCGACGGGTGGTGGAGAGCCAGCCGGTGATGCGCCCGGGCCGCTGCACGGTCTACCTGGGCCGGCCCGATCCGTCGGAGGTCCGGGGCAACCTGGAGGACCTGGCCCGGCTGCTGCACGGCGCCCGCCGGGCGGTCGTGGTCACGCCGGCCACGACCCCGCTGCCGCCTGGCGTGGAGCGTCGCGATCCCTGTCTTGGCTGGCTGGCCCCGCTGTGGTTCACCGCCGTGCTCGGCCCCGAGAGCGCGATGGCGGTGGTGGCCGAGGGCGAGAGCGGCCCCCGGGATCGCCTCTGGCTGGTGACCGACCCGGCGACCGTCCGCCGGTTCGTCAGCGCGGTCGAAGCCGAGCTGGCCCGCCCCGACCCGGAACTGCTCGCGGTCTGACGGCCCGACGCCTGGCGGCACTCGGCACCGCGCGCTAGACTCACTGAAGCTTGGCATGAGGTAATAAATGTCCGCTTCGAGACAGCCGCTCCGGCTGCAGCCCCTGAAATCCACGGATGACCGGGCCGCGATCCCGCTTTTCACGGTCTCTGACGCCGCGCGGTTTCTGAAGCTACCAAGCGAAACGATGAGGAATTGGGTGCGGGGATACGACTGGCCCGGGAGCCGCGGCAAGGAGCACACTGAGCCCATCGTCACCTCAGTACCTCCAGAGAAGCACGGCTATCCGAACATCCCATTCGTCGGCATCACTGAGGCCCTAGTCCTTACTGCATTCAAGAGACAGGGCATTCGAATGCACAAGATCAAACAGGTGCTGCTTGCTCTCGAGCGCGAGGTTGGGGTACACAACGCCTTGGCGAACAAGTCGCTCTTCACCGCCGGGGCGGACATCCTATGGGATTTTGCCAAGTCAGCCCAGGATCACGACCTCCGAGATGAGATAAAGCAGCTCGTCGAGCCGTCTCGGGGTCAGACAGTGTTCGTGCCAGCGGTACGACAATATTTGCAACACATCACGTACGACGATGACCTCTGGGCATTAAGCCTTCGTCTTCCCGCCTTTGAACCATTGAACGTTGTCATCGACATGCGGCGGAACTTCGGGCGTCCGATACTTGATAAGTCCAGAGTGAGAGTCGAGGATATTGCCAATCGGTTTTACGCAGGGGACACCATAGACTCCATTGCCGCGGACTTCGAGCTGGACCGCGATGAGGTCGAGAGCATAGTCCGTGTCTTCCCGGTCCGACGAGCCGCCTGAATTCTTGATTGACCGGTCGCTCGGTCTTGGTCGAACCATGGCCGCGGCAATTCGTCAGCGAGGCTTTCTCGTGCACACCCTCCGCTCGATCTACGGCGAGCAGCAAGCCCAGCTCATCAACGACACCGAGTGGATACGGATGGTAGGCGATCGACGCTGGCTCGCATTTACCAAGGACGACCGGGTACGGCGCGAGCGACTTGTACGGATTGCGCTCCAGGAATCGGGCGCAAGGGTTTTCTGTCTTGCCAGTGGCAACTTGCCAGGACATGAGCAAGAGCGGCGATTTCTCGAGAATCTGGACCGGATCATTCGGCAAGGGCGCCGCCCGGGTCCGTACGTCTTCGGTGTCTACGGCAAAGGAATCGCCAAACTCTGGCCATAGGGTGCTGCGTACACTGGCTGGATGCGGCGCGCTCCCTGGCCGGTGCTGGTCGCAGGGACCATCACTCGCGACCAGGTGACGACGCCGATGGGCTTCAACGCCGACGGCCTGGGAGGATCCGCCACCTATTTCGCGCTCGCGGCTCGCCTCTTCGCGCCGGTCCAGGTGATCGCCACGGTCGGCTCCGATTTCGCGGACCCCTTTTTGGCGGCGGTATCGGGAGAGGGCGTCGACCTGCGCGGCGTGGCCCGCTCGAAGCTGCCCACGTACCGGTGGACGGCCACCCACGACTACACCACCGGGACGACCGCATCGGAGCGGTCCGAGCAGGGAGCATACGACCACTTCCAGCCCGAGCTTATTGACGAGCAGCGGCGCGCTCCCGTCGTCTTCCTGGGCAGTATGCAGCCTCGCTACCAGGCCCGCGTCCTGGACCAGCTCGAGGATCCACGGCTTGTGGCGGGCGACACGATGCGTCTCTACATCCACGAGCGGCGCGACGAGCTGGAACCGGTCCTGCATCGACTCGACTACCTGATCCTCAACGGGATGGAGGCGATGGCCCTGGCCCAGGCGTCCACGGTCGAGGAGGCGAGCGCCGCCCTGCGCCGCCGCTATCGCCTTCGGGGCCTGCTGATCAAGGAGGGCTCAAGAGGGGCGACGCTCCACGGCGAGGACGGCGCCGAGCACGTGCCGGCGCTGCCCGTGGACCCGCCGCAGGACCCCACAGGCGCCGGCGACGCCGTGGCCGGCGGCTTCCTCGGGTACCTGGCCGAGCAGCGGCGCGAGGACCCAAAGACCCTCCATCGCGCCCTGCGCTACGGCATGGTGATGGCCTCCTTCACGATCCAGCAATTCAGCGTCGGCGGCCTGCTCCGCCTGACCAGGGCTGACGTGGAGGCGAGGATGGCCGCCTTCCCCCGAGCCTGAACCCGGGCCAGGCCGGCATGAGGTCGGGGTCAGCCGCCGAACAGGCGCGGGGCGACGAAGGAGGCGAGAAATAGCACCGTGACGACGCTGAGGACGACCAGGACCACCCCTCCCAGCACGTTGGCCAGAGGTCCGTTGGCATAGCGGCCCATGATCCGCCGATCGTTGACCAGGATCAGGAGCAGCGGTAAGAGCAGCGGCAGGAGCGAGCCGTTGATGATGTTGGGCAGGTTGGTGATCAGCGCCAGCGGCGCTCCGGGGAACATCGCGATGCCGGCGCCCAGCACGATCATGGTGGTGTAGATGGTCAGAAAGGCCGGCGCCTCCCGGAAGGACTTGTCGATGCCGCGCTCGAAGCCGAAGGCCTCGGTGATGGCGTAGGTGGTGGATAGGGGGAGGATGGAGGCCCCCATCAGGGAGGCGTTCAGGAGGCCGATCGCGAAGAGCGCGGTCGCGTAGCCTCCCGCGAAGGGCTCCAGCGCGAGCGCGATCTTGTCGAATGCCGCCGGATCCGCGGGGTCGACATGGACGTGGTGGGCGAAGACGGTCGCTCCGGTGGCGACGATGATGAAGAAGGCGACTAGGTTGAGCATGACGATGCCTGCATAGGTGTCGATGCGCTCGTAGCGCAGGTCGCCTGGGCCCAGGCCCTTGTCAGAGACGTTGGACTGCTGGAAGAAGGCCATCCAGGGGGTGATCGTCGTGCCCACCACGGTGATGAAGATCAGGATGAAGGCCGGCCGGGCGTGGAAGGTCGGAACCACGGTGTGGCGGAGGACACTGCCCCAATCGGGATGGGCCAGGGCGGCCGAGACGATGTAGCCGAGGAAGACGGTGGTCAGGATCAGCATCAGCCGCTCCACCCCTCGGAAGGACCCGCGCAGCACCAGGAACCAGACGATGAAGGCCACGATCGGGATGGCGACGTAGCGCGCGACCCCGCCCGCGAAGGGAAAGAGCAGCTGGGCGGCCCCCGCGACCCCGGCGAACTCGGCCACGGTGGTGGCCGCGTTGGCCAGAAAGAGCAGGCCCATCACCCACACCGTCGGGGCCACACCGAACCGCTCGCGGATCAGGTCGGAGAGGCCCTTGCCGGTGATCGTCCCCATCCGGGCCACCATCTCCTGGATCGGTCCGAGGCAGAGCGCGGTCACGATCAGGACCCAGAGGAGGTCGTAACCGAACTGTGAACCGGCGAGCGCGTAGCCGGTGACGCCGGTGGCGTCGTTGTCGACGTTGGCCGTGATGATGCCCGGGCCGACGACCGAGAGGAACACCAGCACCCGGGCTCGCCGGCTGCGCACGAAGCGCAGCGGGGAGCCGGGCAGGGACATCAGAAGAGCCGCCGCCGCCGGCCCGCGACGCGCGCCGGCATCACCCGTTCCATGACGTCGTCGACCGTCACGATGCCCTGGATCCGGTTGTGCTGGTCGACGACCGGCACCGCCAGCAGGTTGTACTTCGAGATCACCTCGGCCACCTCGCGCGGCCCGGCGTCGAGGGGGACCGAGACCACCTTGGTGATCATGAAGTCACGGATCTGGGTTTCGGGCTTGGCCACGATCAGGTCGCGCAGGGAGAGAACGCCGAGGAGGTGCTCCTCCTCGTCGATCACGTAGCAGTAGAAGATCGACTCCGCATCGGGCTCCAGCTCACGCAGGCGGTCGATCGCCTGAGCGGCGGTCAGCTTGTGCAGCACGCCCACGTAGGCGGTCGTCATCAGGCCGCCCGCGGTGTCCTGGCGGTAGGCCAGCAGCTCCTCGACGTCCTCGGCCTCGTCCTCCTCCATCTTCCCCAGCAGCTGGCGGGCCCGCTCCTGAGGCATGTCGGCGAGCAGGTCGGCAGCCTCGTCGGGGGCCATCGCCTCCAGGATGTCGGAGGCGCGGTCGACGTCGAGACGCTCCAGGATGGAAGCCTGCATCTGCGGCTCGTCGATCTCCTCCAGGGTGTCGGCGGCCTTCTCGTCGTCCAGGGCGGCGAAGACGGCGCTTCGGTCCTCCGGCCCCAGCTCGTGGACGATGTCGGCGATGTCCGCGGGGTGCAGCCGGGCCAGCTTGGTGTGGGCGATGCGAAGCTTGACCGAGCTGACGTCACTCTTGACCGGATCCACGGCCTCCCAGGAGATCAGCTTCTGGGGCCAGTCCAGGCCCAGAGCGGCGCTCGCCCGCCGCCCCATTCCCTCCAACCCGATCCGCCGCATCAGCCCGCGGCCTCCGATGTCGACTCCCACCAGCAGCATGGTGCCCTCTACCTGGGAGAGCTGGAGGTCGTTGACTCGAACCACGCGCCGGCCGTCCATGTCCACGATCTGCTTGTCGAGCACCTGGCGGGACAGCCAGAGCTCGCTGTCGGCACGGGTGTGGGGCTGGAGCGCACTCTCGTCCAGCTTCAGGCTCAGCTCCTTGTTGTCCCAGCTGCGCACTACCGTCCAGTCGATCGCGCGCAGCCTGCGGTTGCCCTTGAGGACGACCCCCGTGACCCGCGGAAAAGGGTCGCTCATGAGCACGATCAGGTCGCGCACCCGCCCGATGCGGTGCTGTTTGAGGTCGACCACCTCCGCGTTCAGGAAATCGCTCAGGAAGATCATGGTCCCGACAGGCGACTGTACTTCCCGCCGGACGGCGAAGTCAATTGCCTAAGCGAACTGCTTGAAGAGAAGCGAGGCGTTGTGCCCGCCGAAGCCGAAGGAGTTGGAGAGGGCCAGCCGGACGTCCAGCTCGCGGGCCCCGTCGGCGACGTAGTCCAGGTCGCACTGAGGGTCGGGATGCTCCAGGTTGATGGTGGGCGGCGCGACCCCCTCCTGGACGGCCTTGACGCAGAGGATCGCCTCCACCGAGCCGGCCGCCCCCAGCAGGTGGCCGAGCATCGACTTGGTGGAGCTGATCGGGATCCTGTAGGCGGCCTCGCCGAAGACCTCCTTGATGGCCAGGGTCTCGGCCACGTCCCCCAGCTGGGTCGCGGTCCCGTGGGCGTTGATGTAGCTGACCGCCCGCGGGGCCACGCGGGCCTTCTCCAGCGTCCGGCGCATGGCGAGCGCGGCGCCGGCGCCCACAGGATCGGGGGCGGTGATGTGGCTGGCATCCGCGGTGGCCGCATAGCCGACCACCTCGGCCAGGATGGTGGCCTTGCGGCGCCGGGCGTGCTCCAGGGCTTCCAGGATCAGGATCCCGGCGCCTTCTCCCATGACGAAGCCGTCGCGCTCGAGGTCGAATGGCCGGCTGGCCCGGCTGGGATCGATCTTCTGCACCGACACAGCCCGGATGGCGCAGAAGGCGGCGAGCGCCAGCGGCGTGACAGCGGATTCGCTGGCGCCGGCGATCATGGCCACGGCGTCACCCCGGCGGATCGTCTCGAACGCTTCGCCCACGGCGTGGGCTCCGGAGGCGCAGGCCGAGGTGATGGCGAAGTTGGGTCCGCGGGCTCCGACCGCGATCGAGATCTGCCCCGCCGCCATGTCCGCGATCATCATCGGCACGGTGAAGGGGCTGACCCGATCCGGACCCCGGTCGACCAGGACCTGGTGCGCCTCCTCGATCTGCTGCAGGCCGCCGATCGCGCTGGCCACGAGCACGCCCACCTGGTCCCGGTTCTCCTCGTTGATCACGAGCCCGGATTCCGCCATGGCCTCCCGGGTGGCGACCATGGCGAGCTGGACGAACCGGCTCATGCGGCGGGCCTCCTTGCGGCCCAGGCTGACCTCCGGCTTGAAGTCCTGTACCTCGCTCGCCACCTGGCTCGGCATCCCCGAGGGATCGAAGGCCTCGATCCGCCGCGTGCCCGACCGTCCCGCCTTTATCTGCTCCCAGGTCTCCCGTGTGGACTGGCCGAGCGAGGTCAGCATGCCGGTGCCGGTGACGACGACCCGGGTGCCGTTCACCATTCGGCGGTCGGCGCGCCGCCCCAGCGCAGGCAGGTCGCGGCCCAGCCGGCTCCCGCTCCGCAGGAGAGCAGCAGGACCACGCTCCCGCGGCGGACGCGGCCGTCCGCAACGGCGTCGAAGAGCGCTATCAGGGGCGCGGCCGTCTGCTCGCGGATCACGAGGTCGACCTGTTCGGGCGTGAGGCCGGCCCGGGCCAGGCAGGCGTCCGCCGCCACCTTCATCCAATCGGCGGAGGCCACCGGGGTCGGATCCACTCCGGCAGCCCCCCCGGCCACCGTGGCCAGGATGCCGGTGTCATCCGAGCTGCCGGCGAGGACCACGGCCGACGCGACGCCGCGCTGCTGCCCGCCCCGCTGGCCCGGCAGGTTCACCAGCTGGCGTTCCGCCTCGGCGCCTATCACCAGCGCCGCCCGGGTTCCGCTGCGGACGAAGCGGTCCGCGACCGCCAGGGCGGTCAGCAGCCCGGCCTCCGCCGCATAGAGGTCGAAGCTCGCCACCATGGGCAGGCCCAGCTCGGTCTGGACCAGGCAGGCGGTGCTGGGCCAGAGGACGTCGGGCGTGGAGGTGCCCACGACCACGAGCTGGATCTCGCTGGCGGGGACGCCCGAGGCGTCGAGCGCCGCCCGGGCCGCTCCCTGGGCCAGCCAGGGCGTGGTCACCCCGTGATCGCCCTTGACCCGCTGGGAAACCCCGGTCGGCTCCACGGTGACGAAGCCGGCTGAGCTCCGGTCGGGGTTGGGACGGTGGACGCCCAGGCCGGCGACGGCGCTCTGAATGGTCCGCCGGGGCGCCGGATGGAGCCCGGCGAGCGGGAGGGACGGCACGCGCCATTATAAGTCGACCCCACCGGACTGGTTACGATCCGTAACCTTTGCCCGGCCGCGGGCATAGATTGATGGCGGGGCCGGCGACCATGGGTCGCGCACCGCCGGTGCAGCCGGTATTGTAGAGGCCGGATCAGGGGCCTGGAGCCGTTCCAGGGCGGCAGCTGATCGAGAAGAACACGCAGTGGAGGATGCGATGCCTGAACCGAGCTACGACAAGTTCCGGAGCCTGATCGCCGAACAGCTGGGGGTCGACGTCGACAAGGTGACGCCGGAGGCCTCCTTCACGGAAGACCTGAAGGCTGATTCGCTCGACCTGGTCGAGATGGTCATGGCGTTCGAAGAGGAGTACGGCATGGAGATCTCGGACGAGGACGCCCAGAAGCTGCGCACCGTGGGCGAAGCCTGGAACTACGTCAAGGGAAAGGTCCAGGTCGCCTGAGCGACGTCAGCATGGACGAGGCCGCCTTCGGCGCCCGCCCGGTCGCCTTCGTGTTTCCCGGTCAGGGATCTCAGCACGTGGGCATGGGCAAGGCCCTCAACGAGGTCTCGGAGGCGGCCCGCCGGGTTTTCAAGCAGGCTGACGAGGTCCTGGGGTTCGCCCTCTCGCGGCTCTGCTTCGAGGGCCCGGCGCAGGAGCTGGACGACACCGTAAACGCCCAGCCGGCCATACTCACCGTGAGCATCGCCTGCCTCCACGCGCTCCGCGAGCGCTGGCACTCGACGGGCCAGTCGGTCGCCCCCGGCTACGTCGCCGGGCACAGCCTGGGCGAGTTCACGGCCCTGGTGGCCGCCGACGTCATCGACTTCGAGACCGCGCTGCGGCTGGTCCGGGAGCGGGGCCGGCTGATGAAGGAGAGCGGGGATGCGCGGCCGGGAGGCATGGCGGCCATCCTGGGGCTGGACCGTCCGGTGGTCGAGGAGCTGGTCCGGCAGGCGAGCGCCACCGGGGTGATCACGATCGCCAACGCGAACTCGCCCGGCCAGCTGGTCATCTCGGGAGAAGCCGCCGCCCTCGAGCTGGCCATGCGCCTGGCCCGGGAGCGAGGCGCCCGGGGGGTGCGGCGCCTGCCGATCACGATCGCCTCCCACTCGCCTCTGATGGCGCGGGCTGCCGTCCAGTTCGCGGAGCTGGTCGCCCACCTGCCGCTGCGCCAGCCCCGTGTCCCCGTGGTCGCCAACATCACGGGCCAGATCCTGACCAGTGCGGAGGACGTCCGCCGCGAGCTGGCCGATCACATCCTGCGGCCGGTCCAGTGGACCAGCTCGGTGGTGGAGATGGTCGCGCGGGGGAGCGCGGCCTTCCTCGAGATCGGGCCGGGCCAGGTGCTCTCCGGACTGATCCGGCGGATCAGCCAGGAGGTCGCCGTGGTCAGCCTCAACGATGGCGAGATCGCCCGCACCCTGGCCGCACCGACACCGGCTCCATGAGGCGCGTAGTCATCACCGGGGTCGGCGCCGTGACCCCTGTCGGCCTGGACGCGGCGAGCACCTGGGCCGCCCTCCTCGAGGGCCAGTCCGGTGTGAGCCTGGTGACCCTCTTCGACGCCCGGGAGTTTCCGGTCAAGATCGCGGGCGAGGTCAAGGGATTCGACGCCACCGGAAGGATCGAGCCCAAGGAGCTGCGCCGCATGGACCGCTACGCGCAGCTGGGCGTGGTCGCGGCGCAGGAGGCGTTCGCCGACGCCGGCTTCGAGCGCAACGGGCTGCGTGACGACATCGGGGTCATCTTCGGCAGCGCCGCCGGCGGGCTCTCGCTGCTCCTCGAGCAGCAGCGGATCCTGCTGGAGCGAGGCCCGAAGCGCGTCAGCCCCACCTTCCTGCCCAACATGCTCACCGACAGCTGCTCCGGCCATATCGCAATCTCACTCGGACTGCGCGGTCCCAACATGGCGGTGGTCTCCGCCTGCGCCACCGGCAACCACGCCCTGGGCGAGGCCTACGAAACCATCCGCCGCGGCGACGCCGAAGCGGTGATCGCAGGCGGGGCCGACGCCTCCATCCTGCCCCTGGTCTTCGCCGGCTTCACCACCATGCGCGCCCTGGCCCAGCACGACGATCCCACCCAGGCCTCCCGACCCTTCGATCGGGAACGGAGCGGTTTCGTGATCTCGGAGGGCGCCGGCGCGCTGGTGGTCGAGGCCCTCGAGCACGCCACCGGCCGTGGCGCTCGAGTGTACGCGGAGGTGCTCGGCTACGGCTCCAGCAACGATGCCTTCGACATGGCCGCACCAGCCGAGGGGGAGGGAGCGACCCAGACCATGAGCCGCGCCCTGCGCAAGGCGGGGCTCTCACCGGAGCGGGTCGACTACATCAATGCCCACGGCACCGGGACGCCGCTCAACGATCGATTCGAGACGACCGCCATCCACCGGGTCTTCGGGCCTCACGCCAGCCGGCTGGCGGTCAGCAGCACCAAGTCGATGACCGGGCACATGATGGGGGCCTCCGGAGCCGTGGAGGCGGTGGTCTGCTGCCTGACCCTGCGCGACCAGGTGATCGCCCCCACCATCAACCTGACCAACCCGGACCCCGATTGCGACCTGGACTACGTTCCGCACACCGCCCGCCAGGCTCCGGTCGAGGTGGCGCTGTCCAACTCCTTCGGGCTGGGCGGCCACAACGCCTCGGTCATCCTGGGCCGCCCCGCCCGCTAGGTCCCCGGGCGGTCCGGTTTTGGCCGGTTTTTTCGAATACGATCCGTATTCGAAAGGTGTGCTACCATTCGAGCGTTTGAGCCGTCCCGGTAACAAAGGAGAGTGCAGATGGCGATCACAGGTTATTGCCTGAAGGACAAGAAGAAGGTCGAGATCAAGAACCCCAAGCAGATCACGATGAAGAACGGCAAGCCGGCCACGACGGGTGAGTGCCCTCAGTGCGGCACCAAGATCTACAAGATCGGCAAAGCCTGACGCTCAGGCACCAATAGGCCACACCCGGTGACGAGCCGGCTTCAAAACCCGGCTCGCCGTCAGCGGGCCCGGCCCTGCGGCGCGGGGTCGGCCGAGAGCTCGCGCTCGATCAGGTCAAGCAGCACCTCGGTCGCGCTCAGCGATCGGTCGACCCCCAGCGTCTTGAAGATCCGCACGTTGGCCGGGTTGTTGACCCGGGCCACCGTCTTGGGGACTTTGAACTTGCGCTTCGCCAGCTGACAGGCGATCAGGTTGTCCTCGTCGTCCCCCGTGACGGCCACCACCACGTCGGCCCGTTCCATGCCGGTGGTGGCCAGGAAGGACATCTCGTCTCCGTCCCCGACCATGACCACCTCGCCCAGCTGGGAGGTCAGCTGCTCGGCGCGACGGGCGTCCTTCTCGATCAGGGTCACCTCGTAGGAGCGCTCCAGCAGGTGCTTGGTCAGGTAATAGCCGACCTTGCCGCCCCCGATCACGATCACGTACATCGGCTGTCCTGCCATCGGCTGCCTCCTCAGGCTCCCTTCAGCATGCCATGGATCTGCCGTGCCCCGGCCAGCGTCGGACAGATGGTGTGCAGTCCCAGCTCGCGGTAGACGTCCTCCCGGATCGGGTCGTAGATGCGGGTGATCACCCGGGGTACCTTGAAGACCTCGCGGGCGACCTGGGCGGCCATGATGTTGCGGTTGTCCCCGTTGGTCAGGCTGGCGAAGCCGTCGGCGTGCTCGATCCCGGCCCGGCGCAGGACGTCCTCGTCCATCCCGTTGCCCAGGACCATCTCTCCCGGGAAGTCAGCCCCCAGGCGATTGAAGGCCTGCCGGTTGTAGTCGACCACCGTGACGGCATGGCCGGCCTCTGCCATCCGTCGCGCGGTCATGGCTCCCAGCCGGCCACAGCCGACGATCACGATCTTCACGGCGTGAGCCTCATTCTATTCAACACTCCCTCCCCCTTGAAGGGGGGTGCTGCGGGTCAACGTCCGAAGGCCAGGCGGGCGGCCTCGATCGGGGGCAGGCCGGCGTCCAGGATCTTGGCCTGAGTTCTGGGGACGTCGTAGGGGACGCGCCCGAACTGGACCGCGCGCTGCTCCAGGTCGACCACGGCGAAGGCGGCGTCCGGGTGCCCGTCGCGGGGCTGGCCGACGCTCCCGGGGTTGACCAGCGCCGACGGGGCCAGCTCGAACCAGGCCGTCTCCCTTTCGATCGGTGGCACGAACTCCCCCGCCTGGGTGAAGATGCGGGGCAGGTGGGTGTGGCCGTAGAAGCAGACCCGGTCGCCCAGGTGGTCGAGGTGGCCGCGCGCCTGGTCCTCTTCCAGGATGTACTCGAAGAGGTAGGGCCGGCGCGGGCTGCCGTGGACGAAACGGTTGGCGCCCACCCGGCCGAAGCTGGGCAGGCCCGCGAGGAAGCGGCGGCTTGGGGGGGTCAGTACCTTGATCGTCCAGTGGAGCGCGGCGGCGGCGTCGGGGTTGAACCAGTCCAGGATCTGCGGCGTCAGCGTCGCCTGGTCGTGGTTGCCGCGCACCGCCCGCGCGCCCGCCTGCCTCAGGCGATCGATCACCGGGTTGGGATCGGCGCCGTAGCCGACGATGTCACCCATGACCAGGATCTGGTCCACCGGCGGCAGCACCTGCAGGACGGCCTCCAGCGCCTCCAGGTTGCTGTGGACGTCGCTGAGGAGGGCGAGCCGGGCGCTCAGGCGTAGACGCGCTGCTGCGCGTAGACGAACAGGATGCGGAGGATGGCGGCCACCGGCACCGCGATGAAGAGTCCCAGGATCCCGCCCAGGTAGCCGCCGATGACGAAGGCCACGATGATCAGCATCGGGCTCAGGTGGACGGCGTCGCCGAAAACCTTGGGCGAGATGAAGTTGTAGATCACGTTGGAGATCACGACATTGAGCACTATCACCAGCAGCACCTTGCCCGTGGACTGGGAGACGAAGGCGGCGACGGCGACCGCCGGCAGGGCGCCGAGGAAGGGCCCGACGAAGGGGATGAAGGCGGTGACCCCGGCCACGATCCCCAGAGCCAGGGCGTAGGGCACGCCGACGATCCACAGCGCCGCGCCGGTGATGATGCCGACCAGGGCGCAGACGATCAGCTGGCCCCGGACGTAGGCGCCGAGCATGCGCGAGACCTCCCCGGCCAGCTCGTGCGCGTCCTCACGGAAGCTGAAGGGGATCAGGTCCTTGAGGAAGCGGTGGATGGCATGAGCGTCCTTGACCAGGAAGAAGGCGATCAGCAGGGTCAGCCCGGCCTGGAAGAGCCAGTTGACCAGCACGAAGACGTTCTGCAGCAGGTTCTGCAGGTGCCCCGCCAGCACGCCGGGAAGGTTGGCCATGGCGCTGGCGTAAGCCTGCTGCAGGTCGACCGGGATGCCCAGGACGGAGACCACGTGGCGGCGCGCGACCAGGTCCTGGAGGTAGGCGGCGATCGCCGGGCCCTGGGCGATCAGGGCCGTGAACTCGGCCCGGGCCACCGGGACCAGGAAGGCGATCCCCGCGCCCAGCCCGACGATGCCCAGGGCGTAGATGGCCAGCACGGAAGCCGCCCGGGGTACCTTGCGCCGCTCTGCCGCGTCGACCAGGGGGTTGAGGAGCAGGGCCAGGGCGCCGGCCAGGATGAAGGGGCCGATGATGCCTCGGATCGCGACCGCCAGGATCACGGCCAGGGCGGCGAGCACGCCGAGGAAGAGCCAGGCCCTCAGGTCCCGGTTCTCCCACAGCTCCTCGACACGGCGGCGCTGGATCATGGGCGCAGGCGGATCATTCTAATGAGTGAACGCCCGGCCGAAGGCGTTCCAGCAGATTTTCCCTTCGAAACCGTTGCGCTCGAGATGGACCTCTCGATTCCCAAGGGCCTCCTGGGCGAGCAGGAGTTCTACAAGACCGTTCTTTTGGACAGCGGCTGGACCCCTCGAGCCGTACCGACCCAATCCCGACGATGAGCAGATCGACTTTTGGATCCATCTGCCTGGTAATCCGGCCAACGTCCTCTGCTGGCAGCTTAAGACGACCTTTGAGCTCTACCGGGTGCACAAGGCGCATCGTGCCCTCTTCCACGTTATCGCCAAGGCCGAGAGCCTGTTCACGCACCCCCGCATGTGGTACTTCCTGGCCTTCTTCGATGAGGCGATGCGGACCTTCCGCGATCCGGTCTTCGTCGTTCCGGCTACGTTCCTACACCAGCTCGCGGCGCCGATCGGTGGAGGCTACGTCGAAATGAAGATATCAGCCAGCATGGAGCTCGACTCGCGCGACAAGTGGGTGCCCTACCGGACCTCGGTGCACGGGGTCGGCCAGCGGATCGAGGAGATCTTCCGCAGCCTTCCGCCGGAGACGCCGGCGCAGCGGCTGGCCTTCGAGCGCCGGACCGGACTCAGGCTCGCGAGCTAGGCCGGCGTCGTTGGTCTGAACGCCGGTTGCGGAGCCGGGCGCCGCAGGCTGATGCGCAGGATCAGCCAGGCGATCCCGGCCGCCATCAGAAGGTCGCCGGCGCTGACCACCGCGTAGTGGCCGTTGAGCGAAGGCACGGTCAGGATGTCGCCGATGAACCAGAGTCCCTGCGGCGAGGCCAGCACCACGTGCAGCGGGTCCAGGCCGTGCCGCAGAAGGGCCAGCCCGGGCGATCCGGCCCCGAGCCCGTCTGGGAGGAGCACCGGCATCCTGCCGCCGAAGGCCAGCAGGGCCAGCAGGTTGAGCGACAGGCCGGCGCCGAAGACGAGCGCCCCGGGGAGGTGCCGGTT
>VBIC01000057.1 GCA_005881425.1 Chloroflexota bacterium
GAAGGGCGTCGTGGTCGTCCCCTCCTCCTTGTAGCCGCGGACGTGCAGGTTGTCGTGGTTGTGCCGCCGGTAGGTGAGGCGGTGGATCAGCCAGGGATAGCCGTGATAGGCGAAGATCACCGGCCGGCTGGTGGTGAAGAGGGCGTCGAACTCGGCGTCTGGCAGGCCGTGAGGATGTTCGCTGGTGGGCTGCAGCTTCATCAGGTCGACGACGTTGATCACCCGCAGCTTGAGGTCGGGGATGTGGCGGCGGATCAGCTCTACGGCGGCGAGCGTTTCCAGGGTCGGTATGTCCCCGGCGCAGGCCATCACCACGTCCGGCTCTCCCCGGTCGTCGTTGCTGGCCCAGTCCCAGATCCCGATGCCCCTGGTGCAATGGATGATGGCGTCCTCGATTCCGAGGTAGGTGAGGGCCGGCTGCTTGCCGGCGACCACTACGTTGACGTAGTTCCGGCTGCGCAGGCAGTGGTCGGCCACCGAGAGCAGGGTGTTGGCGTCCGGGGGCAGGTAGACGCGGATGATGTCGGCGCTCTTGTTGACGACATGGTCGTGCTCAACGACCTGGATCGGTTCCACCTGGTGATCGACGTGATCGACCGCGTGCCGGGACTGGGACCGAAGGTCGGTCACGTGCGCCAGCACATGGTGGACGAGCGGCTCCGGCACCGCCTCTACACGCGCGAGCACGGCGACGATGCGCCCGACGTGGCCAGATGGACCTGGGCCGGCTGAGCGGTGCCCTTTCGGGCAAGGCCAACCTACAACTGATCATGGACACGGTCGAAGCCGCCGGCGAGATTCGAAAAATCAAGTAGCGCGCGTCAGACCTCTTTCACGGATATCACGGCGGCGCCCAGGACATCGCCGCGGCGGAGTCGGTCGAGCGCCTGGTTAGCCTCCGCCAGCCGGTGCCGCTCCACCGTGGTGTGGATCGGAATCCGGGGGGCCAGCGCGAGGAACTCGATCGCGTCCTGGCGGGTGAGGTTGGCCACCGAGCGGAGCACACGCTCGCCCCAGAGCAGGCCGTAGGGGAAGGTGGGTATGTCGCTCATGTGGATGCCGGCGCAGACCACCGTGCCGCCTGGCGCCACCGCGCGCAGCGCCGCGGGAACCAGCTCACCGGCCGGGGCGAAGATGATGGCGGCGTCCAGCGGCTCGGGCCCGGGACGGAGCGAGTCGCCGGCCCACTCGGCCCCCAGCGACCGGGCGAAGGCGGCGCTGGCTTCGTCTGTGGCGCGCACGAAGGCGAAAACCCGGCGACACTGGTGGCGTGCCACCTGGATCATCAGGTGAGCCGCCGCCCCGAAGCCGTAGAGGCCCAGGCGCTCCACCTCGCCCGCCAGGCGCAGGGCCCGGTATCCGATCAGGCCGGCGCAGAGCAGGGGTGCGACGTCCAGGTCCGGATAGCCGGATGGCAGCGGGAAACAGAAGCGCTCGTCGGCGACGGCGTACTCGGCCAAGCCGCCGTCGATCTGGTATCCGGTGAAGCGGGCGTGCTGGCACAGGTTCTCCTGGCCGCGGCGGCAGTAGCGGCAGGTACCGTCGGTCGAGCCGAGCCAGGGAATGCCGACCCGGTCGCCGGCCCGAAAGCGACCTCCTCCCTCCCCCGCCGTGACCACCCGGCCCACGATCTGGTGACCCGGGACGAGCGGCAGCTTGGGATCGGGCAGCTCGCCGTCGACGACGTGCAGGTCGGTGCGACAGAGGCCGCAGGCCTGGACCTCGACCAGCACCTGCCCCGCACCCGGTTCGGGCGTGGGCAGGGTCGCCAGCCGGAGAGGACGTCGAGGGGCGTCCAGGATCATGGCCCGCACGGCGGCCATGCTACGTGACTGGCGACACCCCCACCCCGCCCTCCCCCATCAAGGGGGAGGGGATTCTGGGCAGAATGAGGCCGTGATCGCCAGCCGCGTCCAAGCCGCCTGGAGGCGGCGGTTTCTGGCTCCGACCGTCACCTTCCCCCGCTGGGCGCGCGACCGGGCCTCGCGCCTCCTCTACACCTCCAACGCCAGCGGAAAGCGCGAGGTGTACGCGTGGGACCAGGCGGCGGGAACGCACCGGCAGGTCACGGACCGGCCCGAGGGCACCATGATCGCCACGCTCGACCCGGGAGGGCGCCAGGTCTGGTGGTTCGACGACGACCACGGGAACGAGTTCGGGAACTGGAGGGTCGAGGACTTCTCGGCCGGCGAGGTCCGGGCGACCGCGGCCGGGCCCGCTCTCCCTGCCGCATATCCCGCCGGACTGGCGGTGGGACGGGATTTCGCGGTCCTGGGGGCGGCGCAGGAGGACGGGGTTCGGGTCCACCTGGTGCGCGAGGGTATGGCGCCCCGCCAGCTCTACCGGCATCGGCACGACGCCAGCGTCGCCGGGCTGTCGCGCGACGAGCGTCTCTTCTGCCTGTCGCACTCCGAGCATGGGGACAGCCGCCATCCCGCCCTGCGGGTGCTCGACCTGGAGGGAAGAACTGTCGCCGACCTGTGGGACGGTCCCGGGCGAGGCCTGCAGCCCGGCGAGTGGTCTCCGCAACCGGGCGACCAGCGGATCATCGTCACCCACGAGCGCGGCGATCTGCCGCGGCCTCTGATCTGGGACCTCAGCGCGGGATCGGCTCGCGAGCTCCCGATCGACCTGCCGGGCGAGGTGACCGCGGAGTGGTTCCCCGATGCCCGGTCCCTGCTCCTGGTGCACGACCACCGCGGCCGCGACGAGCTCCACCGCTACGAGCTGGACAGCGGCCGGATGGCTCCGATCCCGGGCCAGCCGGGCACCATCGCGCACGCGGCGGTCCGCCCGGACGGTGAGATCTGGACTGCGTGGTCGAGCGCCTCCACGGCGCCCCAGGTGCGGGCGCGAGACCGGATCGTGCTGGAGGCGGGGGAGCGCGCTCCCGCGGGCGTGCCCTACGCGGCCCACGAAATCGCGGGCATCCCGGTGTTCCTGGCCGCGCCCGCGGCGGCGCCGCCCCATCCGACGATCTTCATCGTGCACGGCGGTCCGACGCACCACGACGGCGATGCCTTCTCGCCTCGGGTCCAGGCCTGGGTCGACCACGGCTACGCGGTGGTGCTGGTCAACTACCGCGGCTCGACCGGCTATGGGCGCGCCTGGCGGGATGCGCTGGAGGGCAACCCCGGGCTGACCGAGCTCGCGGACATCGCGGCGGTGCACGACTGGGCCATCGAAAGCGGTCTGGCCGACCCGACCCGCGTCATCCTGAGCGGCGATTCGTGGGGCGGATACCTGACCCTCCTCGGACTGGGCACGCAGCCCGAACGCTGGGCGCTCGGGATCGCCGGGGTGCCGGTCGCGGACTACGTGGCCGCCTACGAGGACGAGATGGAGCCGCTGCAGGCTTTCGATCGGTCGCTGTTCGGAGGCGATCCCAAAGAGGTGCCAGAGGTGTACCGGCGTACCTCGCCGATGACCTACGTCGACCAGGTGCGGGTGCCGGTGCTGATCCTGGCCGGGGCCAACGATCCACGCTGCCCCATCCGGCAGATCGAGAATTACCTGGCCCGCCTGCGCGAACTGGGGAAGGCGCACGAGGTCTACCGCTTCGACGCCGGCCACGGCTCGCTGCGGGTGGAGGAAACCATCCGGCAGGTCGAGCTGGAGCTGGCCTTCGCCGCTCGCCATCTGGGTACGCCCGCCCCCCTCTGACCGTCACTCGATCCAGCGATCGGGATCGCGCGGCGCTCGCAGCGCCGCCATCAATGGCGCCCGGTGCCGCCGGACCAGCGCGGTCAAGACGGTGAACAGGACGGCGGTAAGGAACACGGCTGCGGGAAGCCAGAGCACCGCGCTGCCCGCGAGTGCGCTTCCGGCTGGATCGTAGATGACGGCGCTGGTCAGTGCGCCGTAGCCTCCGGCGACCAGGACCCGGCCGTCACGAAGGAGGGTGGCGGTGTGCCCGTATCGCTTGATCGGCGGCCCGGTCGTCCTCCACCGATCAGTGCCCGGATCGTAGAGTATCGAGGGTGCGACCAGGTACGCGCCTCCGACGACAAGTACCTGGCCGCTTTCGAGCAACGTCGCGCTGTGCTCGGCGCGGACGTCGGGCATCTCGGCTATGGCCGACAATCTTCCCTCACTCGGCCGATGCAGCTCTCCGGTCGAGAGCAGGTTAGGTGATGGCGGAAGGACTTCCGGGCCGAACCCGCCGAGGACCAGCACCCTGTCGCGCGGCAGGAGAGTAGCTGTCTGAGCGAAACGCGGAGTGCCGGTTGGCCGCGTGATCCAGATATTCGAGGCCGGGTCGTAGAGGACCGCGCCGTCCTCCGGGCCGAGGCCGCCCGTCTGGCCTCCGACCAGGAAGACCTGGCCCGAAGAAAGCAGGACGGCGCTCTGTCCTTCTCGGGCCGGGGCCTCACCGGGTGCCGCCGTCCAGCGATCAACGGCCGGATCGTAGAGCTCGGCCACCGATGGGAGCTCAGCCTCGCTGATGGGACCGATGCCGCCCACGACCAGGACCTTCCCACCGGGCAGGAGGGTCGCCGTGTGGCGGGCTCGCGGATAGAGCATGGGCGCGGCGTCCTTCCAGCGGTCGGCGGCCGGGTCGTAGATCTCGGCCCCGGCCATACTCTCCAGGCTGTCACCGCCCGTGAAACCACCGGCGACCAGGACGCGGCCGTCCGGGAGGAGCGTCGCGCTATGGGCGACACGAGCGGTGCGCATGCTGGCGGCGGGTCGCCAGAGGTTGAGGCGAGGATCGAAGACGGTCGCGCTCGCCAGCGCGTGGCCCAGCCCGTCGTCGCCTCCCACCAGGAGGACGCGCCCGTCGCGGAGCAGGGTCGCGGTGTGCCCGGTCCGCCCGGTCGCCAGACTGGCTGCGGCAGACCAGACGCCGGGAGCGTCGCCAGTCTTTGCGGTAAAGCTCAGAGGCAGCAGGGCGAACGCCGCCGCCAGCAGCGCGGAGTACACGCGTACCCATCGCCAGACGCCTGCCGACACGCTAGCATTCTGGCATCGATGAGCGGCGCGCTCTACCTCGAGCACCTCAGCGACGGTGACTTCGCGCTCCTGGCTGGACTGCTCGAAGGCGGATCGATCGAGGAGCGCCGGGCCACGCTCCGGCGCGAGCCGGACCGGATCCTCGGCGTGCTGCGCGAACCCTCGCTCTACGCCAAGCTCTTCCGGGCGGGCGCCGGGGAGGTCTTCCTGCACGCCTCCCCCTTCCTCGCCTTCGCCACACTCGTCCATCGCGCCGCGCGTGACCTGGAGCATGCCGGCTTCGTCCAGGAGTGGATCGGCCCGCGGCAGCGGGTGCCGGTCTTCGACGTCGCCGGGCTCCGCGACTTTGCCGCCGATCCGCTGCGGCGCCTCTTCCTGGCTGAGCTGCTGGCCTCCTACACCCGGGTCAGCAGCGGCAGCATCCTCTTCCGCACCGCTAGGGGCTGGCGGCGGCGGCGATTCTCCGAGCTGGATCCGATGCGCCTGCTGGAGCTGCTGGAGCTGGCGCCGCCGATCGAGCGGCCGGGCATCCACCGCCGCCTGGGCGACCTGGCTCTCTTCCTCACCGGCGTCTTCCCCGATCACGCGGGCGGCGGCCAGCTGCGGCTGGGCGCCGGGGCGGAGGCGCCGCTGGCGCTGCTCGAGCGCCTGGGTAAAAACGCCTATCGCTCCGCCTGGCAGGCTACAGGCTCGCAGGGTAAAGGCACGGCGCGGGTGCTGGAAGACCTGGCCTCAGACGGCTTCGGCCGCGCCCGCCGGATCCTCAATTTCCTGACCGATCGCTACCTGTTTCCGCTCCGGGACCACTGGTTCCCCACGGCCGCCTGAGTGGCGTCCACCCGGTGCCCCTGGGCGGGTCAGGATCCCCTGATGATCACCTACCACGACCAGGAGTGGGGCCTCCCCTCCCACGACGACCGCCACCTGTTCGAGATGCTGGTGCTGGAGAGCGCCCAGGCGGGCCTGAGCTGGTCGATGATCCTTCGCCGGCGTGACGCCTATCGGGCGGCCTTCCGCGGCTTCGACATCGCGCGGGTGGCGGCATTCGGAGCTCGGGACGTCGAACGCCTGCTCGGGAATGCGGGCATCGTCCGCAACCGGCGCAAGATCGAAGGTGCGATAGCCCTGGCCAGGATCGCACGTGCCCTGGTCAGCGAGCTGGGCAGCCTGGACCGCTACCTCTACAGCTTTACCGGCGGCCATCCCCGGCGGAACCGCTGGCGGCGGATGGAGGACATACCGTCCATGACGACTGAATCGGTGGCGCTGAGCAAGGACCTGGTGCGTCGCGGCGCGACCTTCACCGGACCGACAATCTGCTACTCCTTCATGCAGGCCTGCGGCCTGGTGAACGACCACCTGGTGACGTGTTTCCGCTACCGTGCCGGCGACCGCGAATCCATTTTGTGATCGCTAAAGCCACGGCTAGTAGAATGCGGCGAAGGGGCAGACTCGCGAGTTAGGCAAGGAGGTGCACGCATGCCTGAAGTCGCTATCTACGCGCCGGGAACGCCGATGTGGATCGACCTGGCCACGTCCGACGTCGGGGCGTCCAGTGCGTTCTACGGCGGGCTCTTCGGTTGGGTCTTCAAATCGGCCGGCCCAGATTCCGGAGGCTACGGGATGTTCACGCTGAAGGGCAAGGAGGTCGCCGGCATCGGGCCGCAGCAGAATCCGCAGCAGCCGCCCTCCTGGTCGATGTACGTCGCCACCGAGGACGCCAACGCCACGGCGAAGAAGGTGAAGGAGGCCGGCGGCAAGGTGGTGGCTGAGCCGTTCGACGTGATGCAGGCCGGCCGCATGGGTGTCTTCCAGGACCCGTCAGGCGCCTACTTCAGCGTCTGGCAGCCAGGTGAGCACAATGGCTCCGAGATCGTCAACGAGGACAACACCTGGGGCTGGAGCGAGCTGAACACCGACGACATCGCGAAGGCCAAGCCTTTCTACCAGAAGGTCTTCGGCTGGGGCCTCAAGGAGAATCCCGGAGCGCAACCCTACACCGAGTGGCAGGTGAACGGGCGCAGCGTCGGCGGCGGGATGCAAGCCCTGCCGCCCAACGTGCCGCCGCACTGGGCGACCTACTTCAACGTCGCCGACGTCAACGCCGCGATCGACAAGGTCAAGAAGCTGGGCGGCCAGGTCCTGATGGGCCCGCAGGACACGCCGCAGGGCCCGTTCGCGGTGATCCGGGACCCGCAGGGCGCGGTCTTCGAGATCATCCAGTTCCGCGGCTAGCTCTTCGCAAGGCCAGGGGACGCCCCGGCGGGCGTCCCACCTCTCCCTCCCGCCGGCCCGGCCGTTTGCACCCTGAGTGCTCGCCCGTGCGCAAGGATTACACAACGAATCTAATCATTTACATGGTGACGGCACTCGTGTAACGTTCGATCTGACCGTCGGTTTTTCTGATCAAAGGGGAGGCAATCAGATGTCGTCTGCCAGGGCCCGTCTTACCGTACTCACCTGCCTGTTCGGACTTGCGCTGTTCATCGGTCCCGCGTCAGTGCCGGTAGCCGCCCAGGGATCGGGGACCGGACAGGCGCCTGGCGTGACGGTCAGCTGGAACGCGCACCACGACACCTCGCCGCCGCTGCGCTCGATCGCGCCCAGCCATACGCCGTCGCGCACCTATCCGGCAAAGCCGGTGCCGCAGCGCGGCCTGACCTCCGGCAAGGCGTCGGCTGCCGGGCTGGCGCACGCGGCCCGTCCCGCGACAGCGCTGACGATTCCCTCCACCTCGACCGACTTCGAAGGCGTGGGCCAGGGCTTCTCCGGCCCCCAGGGCAGCTTCACCGTCAACTCGGCGCCGCCGGACACCGTGGGCGCGGTCGGACCGAGTAACTATGTCCAGGTCGTCAACTCCGACTTCGCCGTGTTCAACAAGACCGGTGGCACGCTCTACGGACCGGTCCAGACCAACACCCTGTGGTCGGGCTTCGGCGGCCTCTGCCAGTCGGACAACGACGGCGACGGCACGGTGGTCTACGACCGCGCCGCCAATCGCTGGGTGATTGCCCAGTTCGCCATCACCGGCGCGACCACGACCTTCTACCAGTGCGTCGCGGTCTCGACCTCGGGCGATCCCACCGGCTCCTACTACCGCTATTCCTTCTCCTACTCCAGCTTCCCCGACTATCCCAAGATGGGCGTCTGGCCCGACGCCTACTACACGACCTTCAACCTCTTCAATTCCACCGGGACGACCTTCCTGGGCGGCCTGGTCGCGGCCTACAACCGCAGCGCCATGCTCACCGGGGCCGCCGCAACCCAGCAGACCTTCAACGTGGGCACCAGCTACGGCGGCTTGCTCCCGGCCAGCGTCGACAGCTCGACCCTCCCGGCCAGCGGGACGCCCGAGTGGATCGTCAGCCTGGGCGCCTCCGCCAACCAGCTGGCCTACTGGAAGTTCCACGTCGACTGGACGACGCCGGCCAACTCGACCCTGACCGGACCGACGACGCTGGCCACCCAGGCCTTCAGCCAGCTCTGCGGCGGGGGCACCTGCGTGCCCCAGTCGGGGACCACCCAGCAGCTCGACTCGCTCGCAGACCGCCTGATGTTCCGGCTCGCCTACCGGAACTTCGGGGACCATGAATCGCTGGTCGTCGACCACAGCGTGGTCTCGGGCAGCGGCGGCGGCGCGCGCTGGTACGAGCTGCGGCCTTCGGGTGGCGCCTTGAGCATCTACCAGCAGGGGACCTACGCTCCCGATTCCTCCTACCGCTGGATGGGCTCGATCGCGATGGACGGATCGGGTGACGTCGGCCTCGGCTTCAGCCTCTCCTCCAGCTCGCTGCACCCCGCCATCCACTACACCGGCCGGCTCAGTGGCGACGCCCTGGGCACCATGTCCCAGGGTGAGGCCTCGATCATCGACGGGGCCGGATCCCAGTCGGGACAGAGCCTCAGCCGCTGGGGCGATTACAGCGCCATGACGGTCGACCCGGCGGACGACTGCACCTTCTGGTACACGAACGAGTACGAGGCGGCCACCGGCGCCTTCAACTGGCACACCCGGATCGGATCCTTCAAGTTCTCTAGCTGCGGCACGGTGCCGACCAATGACTTCTCGATCTCGGTCTCACCCTCCAGTCAGACGGTCACCCAGGGCCAGTCGACCACATACACCGTGTCGACCACGGTGACCTCGGGCTCGGCCGGCTCGGTCAGCCTGGCAGTCAGCGGGCTGCCCTCCGGCGCCAGCGGCAGCTTCAGCCCCAACCCCGTGACCGCCGGCAACTCCTCGACGCTCACGGTATCGACCGCCTCGACCACCCCGGCCGGAACCTACACACTCACCGTGACCGGGACCGAAGGGAGCGCCAGCCATAGCGCGACCACCAGCCTGGTCGTGAACTCGTCCGGCGGCGGCGGCTCGATCGTCACCAACGGAGGCTTCGAGACCGGCAACCTGAGCGGCTGGACGACCGGCGGGGTCAAGACCCCGGTGGTCAGCAACGCCAAGCCGCATTCGGGAACCTACTCCGCCCTGCTCGGGAGCACCGCCGCACCCGAGCCGAACGGGGACAGCTCGGTCCAGCAGACGGTCGCGGTCCCGGCAGGCGGCGGTACCCTCAGCTTCTGGTACTGGCCGTCGACCACCGACACCGTCACCTACGACTGGCAGGAGGCCCAGGTCCGGAACACCTCCGGCGCGACCCTGGCCCAGGTCTTCAAGGTGGCCTCCAACGCCCAGGTCTGGACCCAGGTGACGTTCGACCTGACCCCGTACGCCGGAACCTCGGTGGTCCTCTACTTCAACGACCACGAGGACGGCTTCGGTGACCTGACTTACATGTACCTGGACGACATCAGCGTTGCCCCCATCGTGGTCAGGAACGGCGGCTTCGAGACCGGTACGCTGGCCAACTGGACCGCCGGCGGCGCGGCCCTGCCCGTGGTCAGC
>VBIC01000058.1:0-259 GCA_005881425.1 Chloroflexota bacterium
CACCTACAACAGCCTGGAGAACCATTCTGATTCGCCGCTGGGCAACAACTTCTCTTTGTCGGTCTCGACCTTGACCCGGTTCGGCCTGCCGCTGGACATCCATCCCAACAACACCGATACCAGTACGACCAACCGCTGGATCGGCTTCAGCGATGGTGATGGCACGTACCACAAGTTCCAGGGAAACCTCGATGCCAACAACGTCGCCTACTATGTCGAGCCGCCCGGCGTTCATCTCTACCTGCGCCAATACTCCACG
>VBIC01000058.1:317-3493 GCA_005881425.1 Chloroflexota bacterium
ACCTTCACGCTCTACCAGCCACCCGTCTCCGACGCGCCGGGCGGGCCGACCTTCCAGATCACGAAAGTGACAGACGCCGGCGGCCGTGTCTACACCATCAACTACTACACGAAGGCGACCGCCAAGAAGCCTCAGGTACGGGGCAAGATCTCGAGCATCCTGGACCATTCCGGGCACGAGCTGGACTTCAACTACTACGAGGACGGCAACCTGCTGAGCATCGTCCAGAAGGGAGGAACCAATGCCGACGGTTCGGTCCTTGCCGACCGCAGCTGGATCTTCACCTACACCACTTCGGATGGCTCCGGGCCAGCGATCCCCACGGCCAGCGCCCGGGCGAACCCAGATCCGAAGACCCCCAACGAGTCCACCAAGCTCTACAGCGTGCGCGATCCCAACGGACACGAGACCACTTTCGCCTACATCACGAGCGGCCAGGACAAGTGGAAGCTGAGCTCGTTCACGACCCGAGACGGGCAGCAGACGACATTTGGCTACGACGACACCAACCTGATCACGACCCTGACGGCCCCCCTATCCCGGGTGACGAAGTACACCTACGACAGCAGCGGACGGGTGACCAACATCAACAACCCCCTGGGACAGAACACGACCGTCGCCTGGAACAGCGACAACGCGGTCAGCAAGGTGACCGAGCCCAGTACCTATACGACGCAGTACACGGACGACAACAACGGCTACCTCACCGACAAATTCGACCAGCTGGCGAATCACACCCAGTTGCGCTACCAGTACGTGGCTGTCGACGGCAACGACTCAGCCGTGCACTGGTGCCCGAGCACGGGATCGGTCAACGGCACCACCTGCGCTCCGCGGACGCAGGCCCACGTCAGCCAGCTATCGACCAAGCAGGATCCGGCCGGCGTCGCCGCGGGGAGTGGGTACCAGTGGAATTTCTCGTACGACGGCAGCGGAAACCTGACTCAGGTCGCCGACCCATACGGCAACCTTTCGAAGAACGCCTTCAATGCGGATGGAACGCTCGCTTCCACGACGGACGCCAACGGCCACACGACCCAGTACACCGTCCATGACGCCAATGGCCTGCCGACTACCGTCGTCGACGCCAACGGACACACGGCGACCTTCTCCTATGACGCCGATGGCCTGATCCAGTGGGAGCAGGATGCGGCCCACGCCGCCAATTCGGGCGGCGACCCACATACCTATCGGATCTACTTGTACTACGACAGCTTCCACCGGCTCGGGCGGCAGAGCGCCCCCAAGTCGACCCAATTCGCGCTGGGCACGCTGATCTGGAGCGACAGCTACTTCGATGCGAACGACAACCTGATCCGGCAGATCGCGGCCCACTATGGCGCGCAGGACACGTTCACGGGGGCGACGACCACCATCAGCTATGACGTAATGGACCGCAAGACGCAGGTGACCAACCCGGACACCTCGGCTGATCCGGCCGGGGAACGGACTCAGTACGCGTACGACGTGGCCGGGCGCATGACCAGCAGGACGTTGCCGAAGGGCGTCCTCACGACGAACACAGCCAACGACTATGCCACCGTCTACGGCTACGACGCCCTCGACCGTGTGACCGCCCAAACGCAGTACACCGTGGACGGCACCGGGAATATCATTCAGACCCTCGCTACCCTTCCCTGCTACAACACGGCCGGTGACATGACATCGGTAACCACGCCGAAGGCCCAGCTTACGGTGGGCACGATCAACTGCGCGTCCACGACGCTTCCGTACACCACTTACTACAGCTACGACAAGGATCATCGCGTACTGGCCACGACCGACCCTGACGGGCATCAGAAGTCCGTGACATACGATTCGAACGGCAACATCGCCGGCCAGACCGACCCGAACGGGAACAAGACCTCGGTCGCCTACGACCAGATGAACCGGATGACGAGAGTAGACCAGCCCTTCGTCGCAGGGTCGAGCCCGCGGAGCGTGACGACGATCTTCAAGTACGACGCGGTGGGGAATCGAGCTCAGGAGATCAGTCCACGCGCCTACGACGCCTCGAGCGACAAGGTCACCTTCACTAACTACGTCACGAAGTTCAGCTACGATGCGATGAACCAGCTGGTCCGGACGGATCTGCCGGTCGATGGCGCTTATCCGACGCAGTACTACGTGCACAAGCAGTACGACGCCAGCGGCCGGGTGATCATGACCTCGCTTCCAGACACGAACATCGATCCCGCCCTCGTGCCCGCCAGCAAGAAGACGAACGTCCAGTACTACGACACCGGCTGGATCTATACCAGCCAGGATCCCGGCATGCCGCGCTTCCATTTCGACTACACCGCCCTAGGACAACAGAGCTTCCGAGCGCCTGAGGACGCCAACGGGAACCTGGACCCGACGCACCAGATGCTCTGGGCCTACCTGCCCGACGGCGACCTGCAGAGCCGGTCGGACACGCAGGGCCAGTCGACGGCCTTCACCTACGACGCGGACAACAAGATGACCTCGGCGCACCAGGCGAGCGGGATCATCACCGGAGACCAGGTGCCCGTGGACGTGAAGATGACCTGGGATGGATTGGATCGGCTGTCTAAGGTCGATCAGAAGAAGACCGCCGACGCCAACTACACCTACACGACCATGACCTACGACCTGAACGGTAACGTGACGGATCGTGAGGAGAGCGGCACCGAGACGGCGGCCGGCACGCAGGTCACGGCGGGCAAGAAGAAGCATTTCGATTACGACCAGGCGAACTGGCTCCAGGACGCGATCGACTACAGCACCAACCCGACTGAGCAGATCACGGAGAGCTTCTTCCCCACCGGCTGGGAGAAGCAGCGGGTGACCGCCGCCAGCAACGGTGCCGGCGGCTGGAATACGAAGCAGACGACGAACTGGGACTACTTCGCCAACGGCAAGCTCGACCACATGAGCACGGTCAACGGCGCTGGAACGACGCTTGAGTCGCATACCGTGAGCTACGTCGACAGCAACAGTGTCTACGTCGATGGCAACCGCACCCAGGACGTCTTCACTCTGAAAGGCCCGAGCTCCACGGCGTCCTGCTATTCGACCAGCTGCACGGCGACCTATCAGTACGATCCAAGGGACCGGCTGGTGAGCGAGAACGATGGCGACGGCAATACGACCAGCTTCACGCTCGACGGCGCGGGCAACATCACGCAGAAGACGGTCAACGGTGTCACGACAAC
>VBIC01000058.1:3550-19791 GCA_005881425.1 Chloroflexota bacterium
GAACCTGTGGTGCACAGGGACCACTAGTGGGCTGAACTGCGCGGTGGCCCAGGGAGGCAGCGTCCCGACCACTATGTCCTCGATCTACACTTACGACTATCTCGATCGTCTGTCCAGCTACCGCTCATATAGCGGCGGAAGCCAGACGGACAGCGCGACCTACGTCTACGATCCGCTGGACCGGCTGATCTCGGAGACGGAGACCCATCCCAACCAGTCAGCCAAGACGACTGCCTTCACCTACCAGGGTATCGGCAATCAGCTGATCGAGGAGAAGCAGAGCAACAGCAACGGTCCGATCACGACCAAGGACTACACGTACGACGCGGCCGGCCATCGCCTGACCATGACGGACACACCGAATGGAGGGACGTCGACGACCTACACCTACGGCTACGACGTCCACGACAGCGTCTCACTGCTGATCGATCCGAATGGCAATCCGAAGTCGTCCTATGGCTACAGCGCGTACGGAGACTCCGACTCGAAGCTCTCCCAGGGTGATGCGGACAAGAACAACCCCTTCAACGCCTTCCGCTACGAAGGCAAGCGCTACGACAGCGGAAGCGGGAGCATGAACATGGGGGCGCGCAGCTTCAACACCGCTGCCGATTCGTTCCTCCAGCCCGACCTGTATCACGGAGCCGTTGACAACCTTGGCCTGAGCTCAGACCCGCTGACTCAGAACCGCTATAGCTTCGCCGGCGGGAATCCACTCAGCTTCGTCGAGAGCGATGGTCACATGGTGGCCGCCGATGGCGGCGGTGGCGCCTGGACCGGGCCGGCCGACAACAACACCACTCAGTCGAGCACTAGCAGCAGCTCCAGCGGCGGGGGCGGCGGCGGTCACAAGGACTGTGGGATCCTGGGGCTGGGCTGCACCTGGATCGGGCAGCAGACCAGCCAGTTCGTCCAGGGTGTGGGCGACGGCCTCGGCGAACTGTGGAAAGGTGGTGTGGCTCTTGGCGGCATAGCCGTCGATTGCTCGGCGGTCGGCGGAATCGTTGACCCGGGCGGTTGCGGAAAGAAGATGACGGCAATCGGCTCCTACGTCTGGAACCATCCCGGAGACTTTTTCGGGAGCATGATCGACTACAAAGACCTGAGCCAGGGAAATTACGCCAAATGGGCCGGGCATCTGGCGCCAAGCATCGCCCTGGCGGTGGCCACCGCCGGTGCCGGCGGAGCGATCGCGAAAGGAGGAGAGGCAGCTGGACTTGCCGCAGAGGGTGCCGACGCTGCGGGTGAAGCTGGAGTCGCAGCCAGCGGGGCAGCCGGTGAAGCCGCCACCGCGGCAGGTGAGGCGGGGGTGGCACGGGCTGCGGAAGGGGCTGGCGAAGGGGTAGGGGACGCGGCCGCAGGCGCCGAGAAAGCAGCCGCTGCGGCTGGTTCCGGCGGAGCCGAGGCGAGCGCGGGTGCCGCATCTGCAGGGGCCGAAGGCGCGGCTCCAAGCCTGCGAATCTATGCGGCAGGTGGTCGGGCCGCGGCTGCAGAGGAATCGGGCGTGCTCAGCCCTGGTGCCAGTGGCAAACTCTTCGCCACCGATGCCCAGTACGAATATGGAAACATCGCCCAATCCAATCTCGCTATCAGCGCCCGTGGCGAGAATGTGGCCGGCTTCTGGGAAGTCCCTGAAGAATACTCCGTCAGGTTCAGTTATGTCGGGCGGGTCCAGCCGATCGACCTATGGGAAGGAGGCGGTCGCGAATTCACAATGGAAGGCTCGGTCCCATACGATCAATTGGGACCGTTCCAACCAATCCCCTGGAGTGCTTATGGGCGATAGGACTGTGTTGCAGGAGGTGGAGGGACAGCTTGCATCTGTCCCTCCAGACTCCGTAAAGCATGATCTGCAGCCGGCTTTCGAGGCTATGGCCAACTGGATCCGCACATTGGATCAAGGGCGCCGACTGGCTGTGACTCATGCGCTGCCACAATGGTTTAGCGAGCATCACCCATGGCACAGTCGCGCCGCCCTCGAGATTGCTCTTCTCCTGCGCGATCGCGATCTCATCGAGCAGGCCGTCAAGGAGGCCGAGCGCCAGGGAATCCAGGATATTCCCGCACCGGTGCAGTACCCGGACTGGCTAGCCTTCCAGCTGGACCTCATCCGTGTTCTGGCCGAATGGGGAGCGTCGGTACCGGATGCTGGTGTGCAGTATCTCCGCACAGTCAGTGACGATGCCAGTAGAGCCGCGAGCTACTCGCGTCGACTTCTCGCAATCAGGGCGTGGCTGACTCTCTGTCGCAACCAGAGAAAAGCGGGCTGTCTCAAGGAGGCGGTCGTGACTCTTCGGGGCTGGCAGGACGATCGTTTGCAAAGATCTGGCCTCAGCCTGATTCATGCGTACTACTGCGGGAGAGATGACGACGACGACGGCAGCTCCTTGAAAACCATCCTGACACGGGAGGAGCTCGCGATCGCCTGCCCACAAGCCTTGACCAAGTAGGGCGATGCCGTCTCTTCCGGCTGCATTAGAAGCACTCAACCGCGGCCCGACCAGCGAGACTGGTCGGGATGTCCTCCAGGCGCTGGGCGGGAGCGAGCTCCTCTTTCTGTCGGCTGAACGACAGAGCCCGTCGGATCCTCTTCGACTGGCATTCTCGCGGGATCGGAACAATCGAATGGTGCTGCCGGCATTCACCGACGAGAAGCATTTGCGTGCCTTTGCGCCGCAAGGTGGGCCGGTAGTCAAGGCGAGGGCCCACGACTTCATCCCGGCGGCCCTGCAGGGGCCGTTCCATGGCATCGCTCTCAATCCGGGAAGCGAGTCTGGAGCGATCGTCTCGAGAGAAGGCCTCGAGCTGATCAGTCGCCAGGGAACACTTGCGATCAAGGTGGAGGACGGCCGGCATGTCGAGGTCTGGTGAACATCGAAAAGCACAACTACCGGCCGCCGGAGGAGTTCGTACGAGCGGTGCTTGGTACTCAGCGGGCGTAGCCAACCGACTGCTGCAGGAGCTGCTGTGAGTAAAGAGGCCGTCTTGACGGAGTTGGAAACACAGCTGGCGAATCCGGCCTTCCAAAAGGACGGCAACCTCTTGTCCGACCAGCTAGCATCGTCCGGTCGCCGTCTCCTTGATTCCGACCGCCGCGGGTTGGTGGATGCGCTGCGCGAGTGGCTCGAGGCCAGGGACATGACTCGCACGCTGCAGGCAGTAATCCTGGTAACGGATCTTCATCTCGGCGAACTCCGACCGTTGGTCGCAGAGCTAAGAGAGGAGGTCCGCGCCGGAAAGAGTCTTCGGCCATCCACCGGGTACCTGTTCGATCTTGCAGTGGCAGACCCAAGTCGGGAGGGAGGCTAGTTGCGGCCTCCTGAGGCTGACACGTAAAGGCCGATCCGCCAACCAGGGCAGCAGTGGAATATCCTTGACGGATGCCGGTGGCCAGACTCCGAGCCGACGGGCATGCCCTTCAGATCCTCCGGCACGATACGCGCCGCCCGCGAGGCGCCGGCATCTCCTGGCCGCTCCCGGCCAGCGCGGACCTGGGCACGCGGATCCGGGTCATCAGCCAGCTTCAGCGGGAGATCGGCAACGCCCAGGTGCAGCGGCTGCTCGAGGCTGCGGACGGCGGTTCGGTCGCCAGCCTGCAGAAGGCCCCTGACGGTGGCGCCGTAGCCACGCCGACGCCTACGGCCGCGGACGCGGGCGTCAAGCAGGACCCGGCCGCCGACGCCAAGGCGCTCCTGGAGGAGGTGCTCAAGACCAACAAGGACTACGCCGCCTGGGTACTCAAGGCGCATGACCAGGGGTTCGTCACCTTCAGCTCGGGGATGGGCACCGAGGACCAGCTGAAGAAGCTCAAGGACGGGACCAAGATCGGAAGCGTAGACCCGGGGCAGTCGGACGTCCTGGGCTCACTCGAGATCATGCACGAGATCGCCAAAGGGCCGATCGGCCGCTGGGTCGCCAAGCCTGACGGCGCCAAGCCGACCATCACCGTGGGCAGCATGGTCCGGACGGGCGAATCGGCGGGGCCGCACGGCAAGGGCGCCGCCATCGACGTCAACCAGGGGGACTTCGACGGCAACGCCAACGACGTGATCACGGTCCTGGGCGACCTGGACAAGGGCTCCTACGGGATCGGCCTTCCCTTTCAGGGCGACTTCTTCCCCGCCGACAAGAACATCGCGACCCTGGAGGCGGACGAAGCCAAGAAGCCGGCTCCGGGCGAGATCTCGGGCGCGCTCAAGAAGTTCACCCAGCACACCTACAAGGCGACCTACGATGCCAAGACAAAGGCCTGGACCGAGACCATCGATGGGGCGGGCGGCGCCTCGGCGCTCTTGAAGAGCGACGACCTCAAGAAGCAGCTGAAGAAGATGCGCGACGCAGGCTCGACGCTGATGATCTTCCCCGACAACGACAACCACCTGCACCTCGACTCCCGCTGACCGGCGCCGGCCTGCCGGGCGAGCCTATCATGCCTGCTCAGCCGCCCGCAGGACGGCGGCGATGATCCTGCGGTAGCCGGTGCAGCGGCAAAGGTTGCCGCCCAGGGCGCGCCTGACCTCAGCCTCGCCGGGATGGGGCTGGGCGTCGAGCAGCGCCTTGGCCGAGATCAGCATTCCCGGCGTGCAGAAGCCGCACTGGACGCCACCCTCCTCCAGGATGGCGCGCTGGAGCGGATGGAGTTCGCCGTCGGCGCTGAGACCTTCCACCGTGGTGACGCTGCGGCCGTCCGCCTGGAGCGCCAGGTAGGAGCAGGAATTGAGCGGCCTTCCGTCGAGGAGGACCATGCAGGCTCCGCACTCGGAGTCGTCGCATCCTTCCTTGGTTCCGGTGAGCCCGAGGTCGGCGCGCAGGACCGAGAGCAGGGTGCGGTGAGCTTCGATCTCGAGGGTGTAGGCGACCTCGTTGACCTGGAGCTGGAGCGGGTATTTCATGCCGTGCTCTCCAGGGCGCGGCGCCACGCAGTCTCGAGCGCCCGGCGCGCGATCACGACCGTCATCGCCCGGCGGTAATCGGCGGAGGCTCGAACGTCATCGATCGGCTTCGCGGCGGACGCGCTCGCCTCTGCGGCGTCAGCCAGAGCGGCCTCATCGATAATCCGGCCTCGCAACCGCGCCTCGGCCTCCGGCGCCCGGATGCAGGTGGGCGCCACCGCCGTGAGCGCGAGGCGGGCGTCGGTGCAGCGGCCGGTCGAGTCGAGGACGAGCAGCGCCGCCGCCCCCACGATCGCTATCTCCATCGCCTGCCGGTATTCGAGGCGAAGGTAGGCGCTGCCGCTTCGCCCGGACGGCAGGCCGGGCAGCCGGACCGCGGTCAGCAGCTCGTCCGGCCGGCAGTCCGTGAGGCCTGGCCCGCGGACGAAGTCTGAGTAGCGCACGGTCCTGCGGCCGCCCACCCGCTGGAGCTCGATCTCGGCCTCGAAGACCAGCAGCGGGCTGCCGGTCTCGATCGCCGGCGAGGCGTTGACGACGTTGCCGCCGATCGTGCCCGCGTGTCGCGTCGCCGGAGACCCGACGAGGGCGGCGGCATCGGCCAGCGCCCTGTAGCGCGCCTGGATCTCAGGAGACCCGTCGATCCGCGCGTGCGTGACCAGCGCGCCCAGTCGAAGGCCGTCGCCATCCTCCTCCATCGAGTCCAGCCCGGGCACCCGGTGGATCGCCACGATCCGCTCCGGCAGCGCCCTCTTGCCGCTGCGGTCGGCCACCACCAGGTCGGTGCCGCCCGCGACCACCGCCGCATGAGGATCACCCTCCAGCGCGGCGAGCGCATCCTCGAGGGTTGTGGGCGTGGCGAAGGCGCGTTCGGTCACTCTTGCAGGGCGGACCAGACGCGCGGGGCGGTCATGGGCAGCTGCCGCACCCGCGCCCCGCAGGCCCGGGCGATCGCGTTGGCTATCGCGCCCGCGGTCGGCACGATGGGAGGCTCGCCCACGCCCTTGGCTCCGCGCGGGCCTCCGGCCGCCTGGGTCTCGACGAACTCGATCGCGATCGCGGGCGCGTCGACGGCGGTCTGCAGCTTGTAATCCAGCAGGTGCGGATTGAGCTGCCGGCCGTCCTCGTATTGCGTGCCCTCCGTGAGCGCCATCCCTATGGCGTGCACGATGCCGCCCTCGACCTGTCCCTCGGCGCCGACCGGGTTCAGGACGGTGCCGAAGTCGTGCGCCGCCGCCACCTTCTCCACCCTGACCACGCCGGTCTGGGGATCGACACCGACCCGGACGGCGTGACAGAAGAAGGTGGGATCGGCGAAGGCGGGGAAGGCCACGCGACCGGCGCACGAGGCCCCGAAGCTGTCCGGCATGGGCGGCGGCAGCGGCGCGCCGCGCGCCGTCAGCAGCTCGCCGTTGTCCTGGGCGGCGCCGGCCAGCTCGGCGACGGTCACGCTCCGACTGGGGACGCCCTTGACGTGGGCCTCACCGTCCTGGATCACGACGTCGCCGGGGCTGGCCTCGAGGTGCTCCGCGGCGAGGGCGCGGAGACGCTCACGGATCTCGGTCGCGGCCAGGATCACGGCCCGGCCGTTGTTGTAGGTGGTCTGGCTCCCCGAGCTGCCCGAGTCGAAGGCGCCCGCGTCGGTGTCCTGGTAGAGGACCGAGACCTGCCCCGGCGCGATGCCCAGCTCCTCCGCGGCCAGCAGTGCCAGCCCCATCACCGCGCCCGAGCCGTTCTCGTTCGCGCCCGTGACCAGGGTGGCGGAGCCGTCCGCGTTGAGCTTCAGGTAGGCGGTCGCCGGCGCCGGCATGCTGAACCACCAGCCGCAGGCAACTCCGTTTGCCACCCCCTCCCCAGCCCTCCCCCGTGAAGGGGGAGGGAGATTCTTCTCAGATCGAGGCGAATAGCCGATCATGCGGGCCGCGCGCTCCAGGCATTCCACCGCGCCCACAGCCTCCATCCCGTCGCCGTCACGGAGCAGGTTGATCCGCCGGAACTCCACCGGGTCGATCCCGGCGCGCCCAGCCAGCTGGTCGGTGTGCTGCTCGAGGGCCCAGCAGACCTGCGGACCCGACGGCGCCCGGACGGAGCCGGCCGGGGTGCGGTTGGTGTAAACGACGTGCGCCTCGATGAGCAAGTGGGGGATGCGGTAGGGGCCGGCCGCCATCATGGTGGCCACCTCGCCGATGCTCGGGGCGTCGGAGGCGTAGGCTCCGCTGTCCATGTGGATGGTGGCGCGGCGAGCGGCGATCGCCCCATCCTTCCCCACCCCGGTTTCCAGGTCGATCACCATCGGATGCCGCACCTTGTCGGGAGCGGTGAACTCCTCCTGCCGGCTGAAGACCAGCCGGACCGGTCGACCGGCCTTGCGGGCCAGCGCCGCCACGTGGGCCTCGAAATGGAACTCGCACTTGCCGCCGAAGCCGCCCCCCAGGTGGGGCACGATGATCCGGACCCGGCTTTCGGGGATGCCCAGGGTCTCCGCCACCCCGCCGCGGGCCAGGAACGGGACCTGAGAGGTGGTCCAGATGGTGACCTGGTCGCCCTGCCACTGGGCCAGGACGGCATGCGGCTCGATGGGGACGGCGTGCGACATGTCGACCTGGTAACGCTCCTCGAGCACCACGGCCGCACTCTTCAGCCCCGCCTCCACGTCACCCTTGACGATGTTGACGTAGGCGCACTCGTTGCCCCGGCGGACGATCCCGTCCAGGCTCTCGTACGACTCCCACTCGGGGTGGACCAGCGGACTTCGGGGATCGAGGGCGCGCTCGGGGTCGAGGACCGGCTCCAGCGGTTCGTACTCGACCTCGACCAGGCGGGCAGCCGCGGCCGCCGCCTCCGGGGTGAGCGCGGCGACCGCGGCCACCACCTCGCCCTCGAAGCGCACCACGCCGCGGGCGAAGAGGGTGCGGTCGGCGACCGCGTTGCCGTAACGCACGTCGGGCACGTCGTCCTGGGCGATCACCGCCAGCACGCCCGGATGCCGGCGGGCTCTGACCAGGTCCAGCCGCCGGATCCTGGCGTGCGCCCGGCCCGCGTAGACGAAGCGGGCGTAGAGCATCCCCGGCAGCGCCAGGTCGGCCGTGTAGCGCGCCTGGCCGAGGACCTTCTCCAGGCCGTCAGCGCGCCAGCCTGGGGCCCCGACCGGGACCGACATCAGGCCCCGACGTCGCGGCGGGAAAAGACCAGCAGCGAGATCGCGATGAAGGCCAGCAGGTAGACGCCGAGCGTGATCAGTCCCCGCGTCCCGCTGATCAGGGCCGGCCCGCCACCCGAGCCGCGGGTGATGGCAGTGGGAGAAAAGGGGAAGGTCCCTGTCACTCCATGGACGGCCGTGCCCGGCAGGAACTTGAGGATCTCCTTGATGCCACCGGTGTTGCCAAGCAGGCTTCCGATCACGGTCTCCACGACGAAGACGTAGGTGAGCCCACCACCGATCGCCGCCGCCGTGCTGCGAAAGACGACGCCCAGCGTCATCCCGAGCGCGGTGTAGACGCCGAGGACCAGCCAGGCGGCGCCGAAGCCGCGGACGACGTCGGAGGCGGCCGGCAGCCGAGCGGCGCGGCCGTCGACCCCGGCCAGGATCAGGCTGGCGGCGGCGGCCACCAGGAACAGGACCAAGGTCACGATCAGGGAAGTCAGGGCCAGGTTGACGATCTTCCCGCCCAGGACCGCCCCGCGACCCGGCTTCTGCACCAGGATCGTCTGGACCGTGGACCATCCGTACTCGCTGGCCGTGCTCAGAGCGCCCATGATCAGCATGACCGCCGCGCCGATCGTCCCCAGGACGCTCAGGACCGTGGGAATCACGTTCTCGGGAAAGACGATGCGGATCAGCACGCTGGGCGGGACCTCGCTGCGAAATCCCGGGGGAGGGTGCTTGAAAATGAAGTAATCCAGGACATAGCTGAGCAGGATCAGCCATGCCAGCAGGATGCCCACCAGGATCCAGTTCGCGGTCCGCTTCCGCGCCTTCAAGGTATCGGCCCTGAGGCTCGCGATCATGCCTTGCCCCTCCCGCCGTCCTCGGTCAGCTGCAGGAAGACGTCCTCGAGCGAGCGCTCGGATTCACGAAGCTCGCTGACGTCGACGCCGGCCTCCACCAGCCGGCGGTTGATCACGGCCGCCTGGGCGGGATCGACGTCGAGCGTGAAGCGGCCGTCCTTGACCTGGACCGACGCCGCGCCAAGCTGGCCGAGGACGGTTCGGGCGCGATCGACCGGGCTGGCGCGCAGGATCAGGCCCCCGCGGCCGCGCAGCTCGTCGATGGTGCCCTCGGCCACCAGGTGCCCCTTGACGATCACGCCGACCCGGTCACAGGTCTGCTCCACCTCGTTCAGGAGATGGCTGGAGAGCAGGACAGTCCGGCCTTCCCTGGCGATCCCGCGGATCAGCGTTCGCATCTCGACCGTGCCCTGCGGGTCCAATCCGCTGGTCGGCTCGTCGAGGATCAGCAGCTCCGGGTCTTTGAGCAGGGCCGCGGCCACGCCCAGGCGCTGCTTCATCCCGGTCGAGTAGGTCTTGAACTTGTGCCTGGCTCGGTCGGAGAGATCCACCTGCTGCAGCACAGTCTCGATCCGGCTGGCCGCGGCACGCGTGTAGCGGGCCATGACCCGGAGGTTGTCGCGGCCGGAGAGGTAGGGATAGAAGGCGGGCGTCTCGACCATCGCCCCCAGCTTGGCGAGCCCGGCCGGGCTCCCCGGCGGCTGTCCGACGACGGTGGCGCTGCCCGAGGTCGGGTGGAGCAGCCCGGACAGCATCCGCAGGGTGGTGGTCTTGCCGGCGCCGTTGGGGCCCAGGAAGCCGTAGACCTCGCCCTGCCGGACGCGCAGCTCGAGGCCGTCGACCGCAAGCACGTCTCTGGCGTAGCGCTTGCTCAGCCCGCGGGTCTCGATCACATAGTTATCGGTCACGGTCGCTCTTGCCCGGCCATGATAGCGGAGCGAATAATGGACTCATGGCAACTCCAAAGCAGAAATCGGCCGCCCGGCGCAACATCAAGAAGGCCCGCGCGACCCAGAGCGCGCGGGCGCGGGGCGCCCGCATTCCCAAGAAATCGCCCGGCCTGAGCACCGCGACCCAGAACCGGATGCGCGCCTCGACCTTCGCCTTCCCCAAGGAGCGCAAGGAGCCGCTCAACGACGCCCGGCACGTGCGCAACGCGATCGCCCGCTTCGACCAGGTCGAAGGCGTGAGCGACGCCGAGCGCGACGCCGCCTGGAGGCGGATCAGGGCCGCGGCCCGCAAGCACGGGGTCGAGGTCCAGGCGCGCGGCTGGCGCGAACTCTTCAAGGGCGGGAGAGCGAAGAAGAAGAGCTCCTGAAGACTGCGTCACCCCCACCCAACCCTCCCTCATCGAGGGGGAGGGCATGGAGGGAGGGGCCATAATGGAAGGTCCGTGGCCGTCAATCCCAGACAGGCGCCGGTCGAACCACGCCGAAAGCCGCCCGCAGTGCCGCCCTTCTGGCGCAGCCGCGGCTTCTGGATCTACGTGGTCGTCCTGCTGGTCCTCAACTATCTGATCAGCACCATCTTCTTCAGCGGGCCGCCGCGCATCACCGTTCCCTACACGACCTTCCTGCAGCAGGTCCAGAACGGCAACGTCAAAGACCTCAGCGCCCAGGGCAACTCCCTGCAGGGCGACTTCAAGAAGTCGGTCAGCTACGGCTCGGCCAGCGGGACGGCTTTCCAGACCGAACGCCCGACCTTCGCCCAGGACAACCTGGTCCAGGAGCTGGCCAGCCAGGGGGTGACCATCTCCGCGACCCCCGTGGGCGCCGGGAGCGGGCTCACCAGCTTCCTCCTGGGCTTCGGCCCCACCATCCTGCTGGTCGCCGCCTTCATCTATCTCAGCCGCCGAGCCGGCGGCGCCGGCGCCGGCGGAATCCTGGGCAGCTTCGGGCGGAGCCGGGCCAAGCTCTACACGCCGGACTCGGAGGGCAAGGTCACCTTCGCCGACGTGGCCGGGATCGAGGAGGCCAAGGCGGACCTGGCCGAGGTGGTCGATTTCCTCAAGACGCCGGACAAGTACCGCAAGCTCGGCGCCACCATACCCCACGGCGTCCTGCTGGTCGGCCCACCGGGGACGGGCAAGACCCTCCTCGCCCGAGCCGTGGCCGGCGAGACCAACCGGCCCTTCTTCAGCCTGGCGGCATCTGAGTTCGTGGAGGCCATCGTCGGCGTGGGGGCGGCCCGCGTTCGCGACCTCTTCGCCCAGGCCAAGGCCGCGGCCCCCAGCATCATCTTCATCGACGAGCTGGACGCGATCGGAAGGGCCCGCTCAGGCAACCTCAGCCTGGGGAGCAACGACGAGCGAGAGCAGACCCTGAACCAGATCCTGACCGAGATGGACGGGTTCACGCCCAACGAAAGCGTGGTGGTGCTGGCGGCAACCAACCGCGCGGAGGTGCTGGACACCGCCCTGCTCCGCCCGGGACGCTTCGACCGCCGGGTGGCGGTCTCGCCGCCCGATCGGGCCGGACGTGCCGCAATCCTCCGCATCCACACCCGCAAGGTGCCGCTCGCGCCCGACGTCGACCTCGACGACCTGGCCGGCGCCACCTCCGGCTTCGTCGGCGCCGACCTGCGCAACGTGGTCAACGAGGCGGCGCTGATCGCCGCCCGCAAAGGACACGAGCAGGTGACCCGCGATGATTTCCAGGACGCCATCGAGCGCTCGGTCCTCGGCCTGCGCCGTCCGATCGTGCTCAGCCAGGACGAGAAGCGGTTGATCGCGTACCACGAGTCGGGACACACGCTGATGGGCCTGCTCGTACCAGGATCCGATCCCGTGAAGAAGGTGACCATCGTCCCCCGCGGCATGTCGCTGGGATCGACCTACAGCCAGCCGATCGACGACCGCTACAACTATCCGGAGAGCTACCTGCGCGGCCGGATCATCGCGGCGCTAGGCGGCCGGGCCGCGGAGGAGGTCGCCTACGGCACCATCACCACCGGGGCCGAATCCGACCTGCAGCAGGTCAACTCGATCGCCCGCTCGATGGTGGTGCGCTGGGGAATGTCGCCCAAGGTCGGACCGCTCAACATCACCCAGCCCGGCGACGGGCAGGCGGTGGCGGTGGACCCGCTCTCGGATGAGACTCGCAGGCTGCTCGACGAGGAGGAGCGCCGGATCGTCGAGGAGTGCCACTCCGAGGCGATCGCGCTGCTGAGGGAGAACCGATCCAAGCTGGACGCCCTGGCCAGCGCCCTGCTGGCCAGAGACACGCTCGACGAGAAGGAGATCCTGGAGGTGACCGGGATCACCCCCAGGCCCAGCCGGACCATGGCGCCGCCCCTGGCCGAGGCTCCGGACGGCGGCCGCCGGCCGGCAGGCGTCGCCGCTCCGACAGCCGAGGCCTAGCCTGGACGTCCGGCTCCAGTCGGAGAAGGCGGAGCTGGCGGGGCAGCTGTACGGCGGGCTGCCCGCGCGGCGGGCGGTGCTCCTCTGCCACGGGGCCAACTGGGACGCCTCCGGCTGGGCCGAGACAGCCCCACGTTTCAGCGATCGGGGACTGCCGGCGCTGGCGCTCAATTTCCGCGGCTACCACGGGTCGACAGGGAGCACCAACCGGCGGTCGGCGGTCGCCGACGTGGTCAGCGCCGCCGCCTGGTTGCGGGCTCAGGGCGCCGACCAGCTGGCGCTGATCGGAGCCAGCATGGGCGGGCACGCGGTGCTGATGGCCTCGGCCGAGGTCAGGCCCGAATGCGTGGTCGCCGTCAGCGCGCCGGTGCGAGCCATCACCGCGGAGGAGGCCGGACGGATTTCCGGCCGCAAGCTTTTCGTCTGCGCCGAGCGCGATTCACTGGGCGCGGCCGCGTCGGTGCAGCGGGCCTACCAGGACGCGGCGGAGCCGAAGTCGATCCGCCTCTTCCCCGGTCGCGAGCACTCCCGCGCGATGTTCAAGGCTGCCTACGGCGAGGAGGCGCTCCAGGCGATCCTGGATTTCGTCAGCGCGGCCAAGCCTTGACCTTCCTTCCTGCGCTCCCGGCGGGCGCCCGATGGGCTCATGGAAAGAGCCACTCGATCGCCAGGTTGTAGGCGGCGCCGGCACGGAGCACGTCCAACGGCAGGGCGCCGAGCGTGCCCAGCGCCGTTGCTTCGAGGTCGTGATGGCAGCGGTCGAGGAAGAGGCACAGGTTGAGGTGCGGACCGGCCAGCCGGGCCGAATACTGGATGCCGTCGGCATCCGGATACCACTGGTGGAAGGTGAAGCCCCAGCGCTGGGTCACCTCGTACTGGCGCGACACGCAGATGCGCGCGTCCAGGCCGAAGGCCCGCTGGGTGCGCGCCAGCTCCAGAGGCAGAAGACGGAGCGGGCGTCGCGGCTGGATCCGGCTCAATCGCAGGGCGCGGTGGGCAGCCTTGATCCACCCGGTGTCGCCGAAGCGCTCGCCGAAGACGGCGAGACGGTCCTGGTTGGCGTAGGTCACGGGGTACTGGCCGGAGGGCGCGTCGAATCGATAGATGCCGGCTTTGGCCGTCTTCCGGGCCAGCCCGTTGAGCTCGCTGTGGAGGCGCCAGAACGGGCCGGTCGCGGCGATCAGGCGGGGCAGGCTCCCGGGCCTGTCCTGCGGCGGCGCGGGGAGCCGGTCGACGGGCAGCTTTCGCTCCTCGGCTAGCCGCTGCCCCGAATGACCCCGAGCAGGTAGCGCTCGGCCCTGGGACCGGCGGCGGGGAGCAGGTCGACCAGCGGCCGCTCGCCCTTCCTCCGGCTCGCGGTCATCAGCAGGTGCAGGTCGAGGCCGTCGAGGCCAGCCTCCCTGGCAACGGCGATGAGCCTGGGGACGATCGGCAGTACCCGCGCCCCCTTGCCGAACTGCCAGCGGGGATAGAGGAACTCACGGTGCATGGGCAGCTTCACACCGAGGAGCCTTCCCTCCTGACGCAGCTGGTTCAGCCGCTGCCGGCTCACCCCCAGCTGGCGGGCGTTGAGCGATTGCCTTTCGACCTCGCCGGCCGCGGCCAGCACCCGAAGCACGTTCTGCACCTCCAGCTCGCGCCTCTCCTCGGCCTCGCCGTTCACGGTTCGGGCCGCGGTCTGGCGCATCAGAACCGACAGCCGCTGCAGCTGCCTCGGTTCGCGCCGGAGCAAGGCGGCCGCGACCTGGTCCAGGACCTGGATCAGCGCTGAGCGCTGGCCGACCGGGAGTCCGTCGACCTGGCGCTGCAACGCGGCCATCCCCATTTGAATTACCTCACATCGTCAAGATCGTCAAGGCCATTCTAGGCGATGACGTCAAGATCGTCAAGGAAGGCGCCGTCAACCGCGGACGGCGGCCAGGATGTCCTGATCCAGCCCTGGATACTTCGTGAGGGCTGCGACCCGCTCTTGCTTGTAACGCTCGACGAACTCCCGGTACTCGGCGGCGCGGCCGGTGCGCTGGTAGAGGCGCCCGGGCTGGAGCAGCTCGACGTCGCCGATCCCGGGGACGCTATCGGCGACCTCGTAGCCGAAGTCCGGGTCCTGTACCCAGCTGATCGTGCCCTCCGCGATCGCCTTGACGATCGCGCTCGAGTCCTCGATCGCGACCTTCTTGCTCTCGGCCGATGCCTCGGGACCGCCGACCCGGCCGGTGTTCATCAGGTAGACCTCGAAAGGCCGCGAGCGATGCAGCTCGAGGAAGCGGTTGCCCTGCTCCTCGTGACGCAGCGGGAAGAAGGGGTTGGTGCCCGGCACCCGCAGGGCCTTGCCCATCTCGTCCTTGCCCCCTGCCGACGTCCCCTGTGTCTCGCCCAGCATGAAGTAGGCGGCGGCGTGCTCGGAGTCGAGGCGAGCGACTCCAGGGATGATGTTGTCGTTCCGGTTCAGGATCAGCAGCACCTCCGCCGGGCCGATGTTGCGGGGGTCCTCGAACCAGCCGAGATCGCTCATGCCGAAGACTGCCCGGCCGTTCTGCGTATAGCTGGTGTCGAAGAAATCGACCGCGCCCCCCGGCTCCTTCTGAGCCACGTTCTCCAGCCAGGCGGTCGGCCTGGTCACGGCGCCGAAGATGGTGGGCTCATGCTTGGGATCGAGGGAGAAGGTCTTGGCGAAGCATCCATTCTCGCTCCCGTGGATCTTGCCGCCCGGCATCAGGGCGATGAAGTCGTCCTGGACCGGCTTGGAGTCGTTCTGGGTGGTGAAGGTGGTGGTGGTCTTGCCCGTGCCCGAGAGGCCCACGATCAGGAATACCCGCCGCCGGCTTCCCACCGGAATCACCTTGCAGCCCGCGTGCATGGCCAGGCCGCCCGCCTGGTAGACCTTTCGATTCCACATGCGCAGGCCGCCCTTCTTGGACTCGCCGAAGTAGTCCGAGTTGAGCACCCGGCTGATCCCCGCCTCCAGGTCGACGAAGATGGCGCGGTTGTTGGGATAGCCGGGTGCCGCCAGGTTGGGCGTGTAGATCATGGTCATCTCCGGCTGGTGCGGCTTGCCGTCGACCGGGTAATAGAGCAGCTGCTGCATGCCCGCGATGTTGGCGTTGCGGGCCTCGATGATCAGGCGGGCGGGGGTCATGAAGGCCCGGTCGTTGCCGATGTAGCCGTCGATCAAGACCATTTCCCGGTCCTTGATGAAGCGGTCCTGGATCTCGGCCCACTTGCGCCCCTCCTCGGGCGGTACGGTCTGGGAGCTGGTCGAGCTCGGATCGTCGGTGACGATGTAAGTGCTCTTGGTGCTGCGGGCGTCGACCCGTGTCTGCACGTTGTAGTTGTCGTAGATGGTACGGCGCGCGTTCGGCATCTTCGCTGTCAGCTTTCGCAGCTCGGCCTGGTCGGGGTTCTCGATCATGCGCCGCGCTTCGGGTACGTACCCGCTTCTAACTTGTATGGTCATCCAACCTCCACCATCAAGGATACCGGCGCGGACCATGCCTGCCGAATACGGACCCTTCCGTCGGGGTACCCGCAGGCCCTAGGCTGTCCTCAAGGCTGGGCCGCGAGGCGACGGAATGGCCCGGCGAGGAGGTACGGCATGTACTACGGCGGAGGCGGCCTGCTCATCCTGCTCGGCATCGTGCTGATCGTGCTCGGCTACACGCTGATCGGCGTGATCCTGCTGCTGCTCGGGATCTTCGCGGGCGGCTGGGGCTTCTACAGCTCGCGCCGGCTCTAACGGCACGGGCGCCGTGGCGGTCCTGAAGGCGTAGCGCCCTAGCGGGCGGGCGCGCCGGCGTCGATGCCCATGACGGCGATCAGCTCGCGCACCGAGTCAGCCGACCTGCGCAGCGCCGCCTGCTCCGGCTCGGTGAGGTCCAGCTCGAGGATCTCCTCCACTCCCCCGGCGCCCAGCTTGGCGGGCACGCCCACGAACAGGCCTTCGATCCCGTACTCGCCCTCCAGGCGGACGGCGCAGGGAAGGATCTGCT
>VBIC01000161.1 GCA_005881425.1 Chloroflexota bacterium
AAGCCGTCCCCCTGCTCCCGGACGTGGAGCGGCTCGCCGAGGCCGGCGAGGTTCCCAGCGGAACGCGGCGCAACGAGCAGTTTCTGAGGACGCGAGTGGGCTTCGAAGCCTCGGTCGGGCCAGCCCGCCGGGTCGCGCTCTGCGATGCCCAGACGTCGGGCGGCCTTTTGATCGCCGTCGAGGCCGAAAGGCGCGACGCCCTTCTGCAGGCGCTCGCACGTCATAAGACGGCTGGCGTCGACATCGGCGAGCTCCGCCGGGGCGAGCCGGGAACGATCGAGGTCGCCTGAGACGGCAGCGGACCCGAAGCGGCGCTCGACCACCCGCAGGCGCCATCTCCTCCTGGCGGCCGGAATCGGGCTGATCGTGCTTGCCGCCGACCAGGCGACCAAGGCCTGGGCCTCGAGCAACCTCCCCTACGACCGCCTGGTCCCTGTCATCCCGCACTGGTTCGGCTTCGGGCTGCTTCACAACAGCGGAGCGGCGTTCGGCTCGCTGGGCGGCCGCAACCAGGTCCTGACTCTCGTGACCATCGGGCTGCTCGTTGCCTTCGGCTGGCTCCTGTTCCGCGGCGCCCTCTACGGACCGCTGGCCGCGGCCAGCCTGGGCGCGGTCCTGGGCGGTGGGCTGGGCAACCTGGCGGACCGCGTCCGCCTGGGATCGGTGGTCGACTTCATCCAGCTCCGCCCCTGGCCGGCCGACTTCAACCTGGCGGACGTCGCGATCCGGGTCGGCGCCCTCCTTCTGGTGGCCTCGGTCTTCCTCCAGGGCTCGCGCCGCACACGTCCTGGATGAGCCGGGCGCCGGCGCCTGCACCTGATCCACCGTGGCGCCGACCTGAAAGTAGGCCCGCACATTGATTGAGACATCGAGCAACCCCGCCTCAGCCGGCCTCCGGCGCAGCCGCGGAGCTGACAACGGCCCGAGCTTGATAATGCTGCTCCTTCTGACCTCTAGATAAGCGTTTTAGGCAATCACTTAGAGGGCGCTTTGCGCTCCTATAGGTCCCTTTGTGGCGTTTCGGTAACACTACCGCCTTGATGTAACTTAAGGCTGCGTGCTACATAGCATTTAAGCAGCTAGTTACGATATCATAAAAGGACCCGGGTCTTACTGGACTATTCGAAGGGGCTAATCGGTACCGAACACGTAAAGGAGAAAGTGATGGTGCGCACACTTGTCCGGGCACTGGCAGTTGTTCCGTTGCTCGCCTTTCCACTGATGCCGAGCCCGGCTTTGGCAGCCCAGACCAGCGCCTCGATCAGCATTGTGCAACAGGCGACCTTAGTGAGCAGCACGACTATTGCAGTCACCGTCCACTATTCGTGTCAGCCGCCGAATTCTGCCACCTTCCTCGGAGGCCCGTCTAACTCGTTTTTAGCCGTTGACGTTAGCCAGAACGGAGCTCAGGGAGCCGGCTCCGTCACCGCGAACTGCGATGACCAAAACAACGTTGCTACAGTGGACGTATCGGGGGGGCCATTCGTGCCTGGCTCGGCAGCAGCCTTCGCATTCGTGGACAATGCAGACATCAGCTCAAACGCAACGGCAAGCGCAGAGATCACCATCAGGTAACAGCTGAAGCAAGAGGAGGTCCTGGTACGAGTCCCAGGGCCTCCGACATTCTCGGTGTTACCGCCTGGAAATTCGCTGCACCGACTGACAGGATGTTACGCAACCCTTCCTCCCGCTGCACGCCAGCGATGCGAAACGCTACGGCCGGCCACATGTCCTGCAGTTCGGTCAGCACGGAATGGACCTCGCTCAGAGCGGCGTTTCCATCCCACCAGTGGCATCGCCGCCCGGCCCTCGGCAGCATGGATGGGCACACCAGCGTTCCACATCGTGAGCGCCTCAATCACACCTGATCTGGCTGTGCTGGGGGGCGGCACCCTTGCTCGGAACGCTCTGGGAGATGCCGATGCCTCCGCCTCTAGATGGCTCCTTGGGTGTCAGCAATCGGATCTACCAGATAGGCACTCAAGATCGTCTTGAACTGCGCCGGGCTCTAATGAGCTGACGCCCAAGGCGGCTGTGCAGTTTCAGGCGTCTGCCGTATATACCCCTACGCGGCTTGACATGTCGTGTCACGGTCTGATTACGTAGGACCACAGGGAGGGACAACTTGCGAGGCAGTCCGCCTCTGGAGGACGGGGGCCTTCCAGAACCGGTCCAGACGACTCATGTCCGGGAGACGGCCGCCAACCTGCTCCTGGGGCGTGCTCTCCAGGCCCTGGACGGCGCCGGGGGCCTGGTCGTCTTCCGCGA
>VBIC01000162.1 GCA_005881425.1 Chloroflexota bacterium
ACAGGCCCAGGCTGACCGTGAACCGTATGGAGGTGCTGCGGGCGCTGGCCGAGGTGGCGACCGAGCCCCTCAGCGCGCTCGGTGCCGGGCGCCCCGAGGGCGTACTGCCCCAGGTCTGAAGCCGGCCGCCCGGTTAGACTCGGGTCGTGCTGCAAACTGAGCGGACGGCCCGGCTGGAACCGCTGCGCCGCCGCCTGGCGGAGCTGGAGCTCGACGCCCTCCTGGTCACGGGCGCGGCCAACGTCCGCTACCTGTCGGGGTTCACCGGCTCCCTGGCCTACCTGGTCATCGGCCCCGAGGCGGCCGAGAT
>VBIC01000163.1 GCA_005881425.1 Chloroflexota bacterium
CCCTCCAGCTGGGGGAAGACCATCCGGGAGAGCGCCCCGACGGCCTCGGTGGAGCGTACGCCCTGGGCCTCGAGCAAGTCGGGATCGGAGTACTGCCAACCCCGGAGCGGGATGTCCCGCCGCCCGGCGCAGTCGATCAGGTCGGCGCTCTGTAGATGGGTGGAGCGCAGGTCACCCTGCAGGATCTCCTTGGCCTTCCCGCCGACCAGCGCGGCCGCGCCCGTCGTGCAGGCGAAGCCGGCTGCGGTGCGCCGCACCAGGCCGAGTGAGAGGGCCACGTCGAGGAGCGCGACTACCAGCTCCTCTGGTGCGCCCGTTCGACGCCCGATCTCCGCCGCCGACTCCGCGGCTGACAGCTCGTCGAGGATGCCCAGCTCCAGGGCGGAGATCAGCGCCGAGAAGGCGTAAACCGATGTCGTCAGCTCAAGGATGCGTTGCCGCACCTCCTGGGGATCCGGCCCCCCATGCTCCGGACCCTGCCCGCTCGTGGCCCGGTGTGCGATGCCGACCGTTGTCATAGCATTCACCCCCCCAAGTCCCTACGCCGACGGGACGGGCACGGCGCCGAGCTGCTGGAGCAACGTGAGCTGGTCCCAATAGAAGTCCGCCGACGAGACGAGCCCGTCGGTGCCGAACTGGAAGACGGCACAGACGAGGAGGGACATCGCGTTGCCAGTCGGGCCGAGTGGGCCCAGCGGGCCCTGATGCGTGCCGGTGGCCTGCTCCTGGACGATTACCGTGTCCCCAGCGTCGATAGTGTGCTGGGACACGCCCACCAGGTCGGGGAACGCCCGGCGCAGGTCGCCCTTAAAGGTCTTGATGCCCTGCCTGCCGTGGAATGTCAGGCCGCGTGCCCGGTCGATGGTCACGGCGTCCGGGGCGAACAGCTCCGCCAGGGCATCGAGGTCGCCCCGGTTGTGGGCCTCCCAGAACCGCTGGATAGTCTCGAGATTCCGAGTGCTCATCGCTTGCTCCTTTCCTCCGCCACTTGACGAGTGTCTGCCTCGGAACCTATGAGTTGGATATTGCAGTTTGATGGCGGTCCGTGGGGGTGGTGCCGTGACGGTCGAGATCCGGTTGCTGGGCCGGTTCTCGGCTCGCAGGGACGGGGCGGAAATTCCCCCCGGCTCGTTCGGAGGACGCCTGGCCCGCACCTTGCTGCGCATCTTGGTAAGCCGCAGGGGCGCCTTCGTCTCCCGGGAGTACCTGACCGAGGCCCTGTGGCCGACGGCGCCGCCGGCGAACCCGGCGATGAACATCAACGTGCTCGTTCAGCGGGCGCGGCGTGCCCTCTGCGATCCCGGGCTCGTGCTGACCGGACCGGGTGGCTACTCATTCGCGTGCACATCAAGCTGTCGAGTCGACGCCGAGAGCTTTCTCCAGAGCGTCGACACCGCACGCCGGCTCCTGGCGGGTGGCCGCGTCCATGAGGCGCTGTCGGCGTTCCGGCAGGCACTTGATATCTGGACAGGTGAGCCGCTGGCCGAGGACGTGTACCAGGACTGGGCTGCGGAGTACCGGACCCTGCTGCTGCGCGGCCACCTCGACGCCTTGGAGGGGGCCGCCGCGGCCGCCCTGGCGGCGGGGGTACCGGGGGAGGCGGTCACCTACTCGGAGCTGGCCGTGGTGCTGGAGCCGCTTCGCGAGTCGGCGCACCTGCTCCTGGTGCGGTCCCTGGCCGCGTCCGGTGACCCGGCCGCAGCGCTCGCCGCCCTGGCGCGTCTGCGGGCACGCTTCGGCGAGGAGCTGGGTCTCGATCCGTCCGCCGAGGCGGGCGAGCTGCAGCTGCGCATCCTCCGAGGCGAGGGACTGGCTCCCGGCGGGCCGCCCGCCGCCAGGGCGGCGGGTGCGTTCGTCGAGCTGCCCTTCCTGGGCCGGGACGCTGAGCTGGCCCAGATCCTCAACACCCTGACCGATCCCTTCCCCCCCGCCGTCGTGGTGGTGGGACCAGCCGGGATCGGCAAGTCCAGACTCCTCGCCGAGGCGGGCTCCCGATCGCAGCGGCCGGTCCTGGCGGCCAGCGCCTTTCGCATGCAGCAGGAGGAGCCCTGGGCGGTCGCCGCAGTGCTGCTGCAGGAACTGCTCGGCCTCGACGCGGGTGTGGCGGCAGCCCTCCCCCCCGAAGCCCTCCCCGCCCTAGCCGGCATCGTGCCCGACCTTGGGGACCTCCGGGCTGTCGGGCCCGCCCCTTCCGACGCCGAAAGCCGGAGGGCCCTTGCCCGGGAGGGGGCGGCCCGGCTCTTCCAGGCCATCGCATCCAAGCGGCCCCTGGTCGTCGTGGACGATCTGCAGTGGGCGGACGCCACCAGCCTCGGGCTGCTGGAAGTGGTTGCTCGCCGGGCCCCCGGTGTCGGCATGCTGTTCGCCTACCGCTCAGACGAGGTGCCGGCGGAATCCGCCGCGGCGTCCTTCCTTGCCGATCTACGGGATTCCGGCCGGAACGTGCTTCCTCTTGCCCTGGGCGCGCTGACGCCCGAG
>VBIC01000164.1 GCA_005881425.1 Chloroflexota bacterium
CGTTCTGCCAGAAGGCCATCATCGCTCCTCCCAGGACCACGAACCCCAGCCAGGCCCTGGGCGCGCGCAGCGCCTGGTAGACGTAGACCATGGCCACCGTCCCCAGCAGCGGCAGGGTGATCTCCGTGAACAGCCAGGCGCGGTTGCGGAAGACTGACTTGAGCCGGGGATAGGAGCGGGCGCGGATCGCCTTGAGAAAGAGGCGGAGTCCGGTCGGCTCAGCCACGGGCTGCCTCCTCTTCGCCCATGCCGCGCCCCACCAGCTTGACGAAGGCGTCTTCCAGGGTCGGGTCGCGCTTTTGGATCGCCTGCACCCGGCGTCCGGCGTGTTCCACCTGGCTGAGGACACGAGGCAGCACCGCGTCGTCCGCCAGGAGCAGGCTGAAGAGATCGTTGCCGTCCTGCTCGGCGACGGTCGCCGCCGTCACCCCCTCGATCGCGCGGAGCATGTCGAGCAGCGGCGTTCCCGGGTTGAGGCGCAGGTCGATGACCGCCTGCTGCTGGACCTGCTGCTTGAGCGCGGCCGGCTCACCGGAAGCCACGATCCGCCCGTGGTTGACGATGGCCAGCCGGTCGCAGAGGTCGTCGGCCTCCTGCATGTAGTGCGTGGTCAGGATGACGGTGCGAGTGGGGTCCTCGCTCATCCAGCGGCGGACCTCCTGGCGGACGTCCCGGGCGGCGCCGACGTCCAGGGCCATTGTGGGCTCGTCCAGGAAGAGGATCCGCGGGTCGGTCATGAGTCCGCGGATCAGGTTCATCTTCTGGCGCATGCCGCTCGAGAGCTGGTGCACCCGCCGGCCGGCGGCATAGGCCAGCCGCATCCGCTCCAGCAGCTCGTCTATCCGCCGGTAGGCGGCCGCGGTGGGCATCCCGTAGAGCTGGCTGAACATCCAGAGCTGCTCGCGCACGGTGAGCATTCCGTAGCCGACGTTCTCCCCGCCCGACACCATCGCGATCCGGTGGCGGAGGCGGCGGAAATCGCGTACCACGTCCAGTCCGTCGACCTGGGCCTCGCCGGACGAGGGAAGCAGGAGTGTGACCAGGATCTTGATCAGGGTGGTCTTGCCCGCGCCGTTGGGACCGAGCAGGCCGAACAGCTCGCCCGGACGGACCGAGAGGTCGATGCCGTCCAGGGCGACGACCTCCTCCTGGCGGGTCCGGTAGACGCGACGCAGGGCCACGGTGCGCACGGCCAGCGGGGCGGCGTTGGGCAGGCTGGGACTCAGCGGGACGGCGCTTCCAGCAGAGCGCGCGCCGCCGGCACCTGGCGCGCGAAGTCCGCCAGATCGAAGTAGACGCGCTCGCCGGTGAAGAGGCGATCGCGCACCGGGAAGAAGATCACGACCCGGTAGCGGAGATCCGCCCCGCTCGGCTCGATGCCGAAGAGCGGCCCCTCCATCCGGCCGTAGACTTCCGACTCCTCGACGACGCAGTCCTCGGCATCGATCCGGTGCAGCAGCTCCAGCCTGACGTTCGGGATACCACGCCACAGGCCGCGATAGAAGTCGCGCACCTGGTCCTTGCCCCGCCAGCGCTGGGCGAGAGGGACGACCTCGTACTCGCAGTCATCGTGGAGAGTGGCGACGAGCCGCTCCAGCTCGCGGTGGTTCTCGGCCCGTGCGTGCTCCAGCCAGAGCGCGTGGTTGGCGCGCGCCTGCGGATGCGTCGCGGTGGTCTCGAAGGGGTTGAGGCGCGCCGCTGTACCGGCCACGCCTGAAGGATAGCAGCGGGCCGTTGGTAGACTGGCCACCAGTCATGGCCGCGCATCGCGTCACCCTGATCCCCGGGGACGGTGTCGGTCCGGAGGTGTCGGGCGCGGCGCGCCGTGTCCTGGATGCGACCGGCGTCGAGTTCGAGTGGGACGTCCAGGACGCCGGCCTCGCGGTCATGGAACGCGAGGGCGATCCGATGCCGCGCCGGGTCATCGACTCGATCCGTCGCAACAAGGTGGCGATCAAGGGTCCGCTTACCACCCCGGTGGGCAAGGGCATCCGCTCCATCAACGTCGCCCTGCGCGCCGAGCTCGACCTCTACGCCCTGGTCCGCCCCTGCAAGAGCTACCCGGGGGTGCGCTCCCGCTACCAGGACATCGACCTGATCATCGTGCGCGAGAACACCGAGGACATCTACGCCGGCATCGAGTTCCAGGAGGGCAGGCCGGAGACGGAGCGGATGATCACCGAGATCTCCTCGGCGACCCACAAGAAGATCCGTCCGGACTCGGGCTTGAGCATCAAGCCCATCTCACGCACCGGCAGCCGCCGGATCGTCAACTTCGCCTTCGAATACGCGCGCACGCACGGCCGGCGCAAGGTCACGGCGGTGCACAAGGCCAACATCATGAAGCACACCGACGGGCTCTTCCTGCAGATGGCGCAGGAGGTGGCTGCCGAGCACCCCGACATCCAGTTCAACGACCGGATCGTGGACAACATGTCGATGCAGCTCGT
>VBIC01000165.1 GCA_005881425.1 Chloroflexota bacterium
CTGAGAGTGGGTGATCCAGCCATGAGACAATATTGATGGTGAGGGACACGGCGCCGCTCAAGTTCTACGGCCGGTCGGCGCGCAACGCCCACGTCCCGCTCGACAGCCGCCGTCCGGACTGGCTCCGGGTGCGCCTCCCGGGCGGACCCAACTACGGCGAGCTGAAGGGGATCATGCGCGGGCTCGATCTGCACACCGTCTGCGAGGAGGCGCACTGCCCCAACATCGGCGAGTGCTGGGAGGCGCGCACGGCGACCTTCATGATCCTGGGCGACACCTGCACCCGGGCCTGCGGCTTCTGCGCGGTCAAGACCGGCCGGCCCACGGTGCTCGACCTGGGCGAGCCGGTGCGGGTGGCCGAGGCGGTGGAGCGGATGGGCCTGAAGCACGCCGTCATCACCTCCGTCAACCGGGACGAGCTCGAGGACGGCGGCGCCGGTGTCTTCGCCGGCACCATCCGCCAGATCCGGCGGCGCCTGCCGGAGTGCGGCATCGAGGTGCTGATCCCCGACTTCGAGGGCAACCTGGAGGCGCTGGCGGCCGTCATGCGTGCCCGCCCCGACATCCTCAACCACAACGTGGAGACGGTGCCGCGGCTCTACCCGCAGGTGCGGCCCAAGGCTCGCTACCAGCGCTCGCTCGAGGTGCTGCAGCGGGCCAAGCGCCTGGACGCCACCGTGTTCACGAAATCCGGCATCATGCTCGGCCTGGGCGAGGAGGAGGACGAGGTGCTCCAGGTCTTCTCCGACCTGCGCGCCCACGACGTCGAGATCCTGACGGTCGGCCAGTACCTGCGTCCCAGCCTGCGCCACCTGCCGATCGTCCGCTACTGGAAGCCCGACGAGTTCGCCGGGCTCAAGCTGAAGGCGCTGCGGCTGGGCTTCCGGCACGTGGAGGCGGGTCCTCTGGTGCGCAGCTCGTACCATGCCGCCAACCAGGTCCCGGACCGCGCCGCCGCGGGATAGGCTGTGATCGTCCGGCGCCTCGGCCTGATTCCCTACCGCGAGGCCTGGGAGCTGCAGCGGCGGCTGGCGGAGCAGCGACGGACGGGCGAGATCCCGGACACCCTGCTCCTGCTCCAGCATCCGCACACCTACACCATCGGCCGCAGCGGGTCAAGGGATCACGTCTTCCTCAGCGACGTCCAGCTGGCGGCGCGCGGCATCACCTGCCTCGAGGTCGACCGCGGCGGCGACGTCACCTATCACGGCCCCGGCCAGCTGGTCGGCTATCCGATCGTCGACCTGGGCTTGAAGCCCGACGTCGGCGCTTACCTGCGGGGGCTGGAGGGCTGCCTGATCGATGTCCTCGCCGGCTTCGGCATCTCCGCCGCCAGACTGCCCGGCTTCACCGGGGTCTGGATCGAGGGTGAGCGCAAGATCGCCGCCATCGGGGTCAAGGTGGCGTCCGGGATCACCACCCACGGTTTCGCTCTCAACGTGTCCACCGACCTCAGCCTTTTCACCCACATCCTGCCCTGCGGCATCCGGGACAAGGGCGTCACCTCGATGGCCCGCGAGCTGGGGCGGGCGCCGGACATGGCGGCTGTCGAGGACGCGGTCGCTGCCCGCTTTCCCGAGCGCTTCCTCGTGCCAGGGCCGCCCGGCGTCGCCGTTGCATAACCAGTGCCCTCCCCCTCGACGGGGGAGGGTCAGGGTGGGGGTGTATGGGACAATCGACAGCCATCAGGGGCGGTTAGCTCAGCTGGGAGAGCGTCTGGTTTACACCCAGAAGGTCGGGGGTTCGAGCCCCTCACCGCCCAGTTCCCTGAGCCGCTTTAGGCGGCGCCTGCAGGGACTCTTGCGACCGGCGTAGCATTGAGTCCAGACAACCCAGGACTGGGGAAAGATGACGCCGGCTATGTCCGTCAGCCGTCGAAGGTCGGAACGGTCCCCCCCTCAGCGCGTCCATGCCATGTCGGCGACGCGCGTCCGATAAACAATCACAGGAGGGAATCGCTAATGCCCGAGCACGACACCGTCAGGCCGGCAATGCCGGTCGTCTCGATCGCCGATCCCGGTCCCCTGGGACTCGCCGGGTTCGCATTGACCACCTTCGCCCTGAGCGGCCACAACGCCGGCTTCATCCCCAACCTGCTCTGGGTGGGGCTGGCGCTCTTCTACGGCGGCCTGGCCCAGTTCTGCGCCGGCATGTGGGAGTTCCGCCGCGGCAACACCTTCGCCGCCACCGCCTTCTCGACCTACGGCGCGTTCTGGCTCAGCCTGGCCTTCTTCGTGCTCATGATCCTGGCCGGCAAGGTGCCGACTACCGGCGCTGAGGCGATCAACATTCCGGCGGCGCTGGGCTGGTTCCTGTTCGCATTCTTCATCTTCAACACCTACATGATGATCTCCGCCATGCGGGTCAACGTCTCGCGGTCTTCCTCACCCTGGGCGTGACCGAGATCGTCCTCGCCATCGGCAACTGGTCCGGGAATCCGGCCGGACAGGGCTGGACCCTCATCGGCGGCTGGCTCGGCATCCTGACCGCCATCGTGGCCTGGTACACGTCATTCGCGGGCGTCGTCAACAGCCTGGTGACGCGGCCCGTCGCCTGGGTCGGCACGCCGTTGTGGAACCCGGCGGCGTCAGCGGTCGCCGATCGGTCCGCCAGCCCGCTGCCGCGCAGGTAGGCTAGGAGTCAAGGAGGTGAGCTGACGGAATGACGATCGAGGTCGGCAGCCATGCCATCGTGTCGATGCTGCTCTAGGAGCCGCGTTACCCGCCTTCCCCCGAGTTCTCCAAGCAGGCCAACGCCCAGCCCGACATCTACGAGAAGGACCTCGAGACCTTCTGGCGCGACGAGGCGTTAGAACGCGTCTCCTGGTTCAAGCCGTTCGACCGCGTCCTGGAATGGAACCTGCCCTATGCCAAATGGTTCCTGGGCGGAAAGCTGAACGTCTGCTACAACTGCGTCGACCGGCACGTCGAGGCGGGGCGCGGGGGCAAGGTCGCCTACCACTGGGAGGGTGAGCCTGTCGATCAGAAGCGCACGATCACCTTCAAGGACCTGCAGGACGAGGTGGTCCGCTTCGCCAACGCCCTCAAGAAGCTGGGCGTCAAGAAGGGCACCCCGGTCGGAATCTACATGGGCATGGTGCCCGAGCTGCCGGTGGCGATGCTGGCCTGCACGCGCCTGGGGGCGCCTCACACCGTGGTCTTCGGCGGCTTCAGCGCCGACTCACTGGCCGGGCGCATGAACGACATGGAGTGCGAGCTGCTGATCACCCAGAACGAAGGCCTGCGCAAGGGCAACCCGGTCCCGCTGAAGCAGAACGTCGACGCGGCCGTGGACCAGACGCCCGGGGTCAAGAAGGTGGTCGTCCTCCGGCGGACTGCCACCGAGGTGCCGATGAAGGCGGGGCGCGACGTCTGGTGGCACGACCTGGTGAAGGACGTGAGCACCGATCCCGAGTCATGTCCCTGCGAGCCGATGGACTCCGAGGACCTGCTCTACCTTCTCTATACCAGTGGGACCACGGCCAAACCCAAGGGCATCGTCCACACCACCGCCGGCTACCTGGTCGGCACCTCGACGACCCACCACTACATCTTCGACGTCAAGCCGAACTCCGTCTACTGGTGCGCGGCCGACATCGGCTGGGTGACCGGACACAGCTACATCGTCTACGGCCCGCTGTGCAACGGCACCACGGGCGTGATCTATGAGGGCGTGCCCGACTTCCCCGACAGGGACCGATGGTGGTCGATCGTGGAGCGTTACAAGGTCGACATCCTGTACACGGCTCCGACCGCGATCCGGACCCACATGAAGTGGGGGCCCGAGTACGCGAAGAAGCACGACCTCAGCACGCTGCGCCTGCTGGGGACGGTGGGAGAGCCGATCAACCCCGAGGCCTGGGTCTGGTACCGGGAGAACATCGGCGGCAACCGGACCCCGGTGGTCGACACCTGGTGGCAGACCGAGACCGGGATGATCCTGATCAATCCGCTGCCGGGCATCACCACGGCCAAGCCGGGTTCGGCTACCAAGCCCTTCCCCACGGTCAAGGCGGCGGTCTACAACGACGCGGGCCAGGAGGTGGGGCCCGGCGGTGGCGGCTATCTCGTGCTCAAGAGTCCCTGGCCCGCGATGCTCCGCGGCATCTTCAAGGACCACGACCGCTACGTCAAGACCTACTGGAGCAAGTTCAAGGACGTCTACTTCGCCGGCGACGGGGCCCGCATCGACGAGGACGGCGACTTCTGGCTGATGGGCCGGGTCGACGACGTGATGAACGTGTCGGCGCACCGGATCTCGACCATCGAGGTGGAGAGCGCGCTGGTCGACCACCCCAAGGTGGCCGAGGCCGCCGTCTGCGGCCGGCAGGATCCCCAGACCGGTCAGGCCATCGTCGCCTTCGTCACCCTCAAGGGCGGGGCTGACGGCTCGCCCGCGATGATGCAGGAGCTGCGCCAGCACGTGGGCAAGAAGATCGGCAAGATCGCCATGCCCGCGAACATCGTCTTCACCCCCGAGCTGCCCAAGACGCGCTCGGGCAAGATCATGCGGCGGCTGCTCAAGGACGTGGCCGAGAATCGCCCCCTGGGCGACACCACCACCCTGGCCGACCCGGCGGTGGTCGCGGAGATCGACCGCCGCTCCAAGGCCGAGGCCGCCCGCGAAGAGTCGTAGGCGCGAACCCATCTCACCCTCCCCCTCGATGGGGGAGGGTTGGGGCGGGGATTCGAGCTCAGCCGCGCGCCTGCTGCAGGATGCGGTAGAGCGCGGAGAAGTCGAGGTGAGCGTCCCGCAGGGCGTTGAGGCGATCGCGCAGGGCGAAGACGTCCGACTGGAGCCGGTTGATCTCGTCGGTGTGGTCCTCCGCCGACTCCTCCTGCCGGGCCAGCAGCTCCCGCCGCCTGCCGATCTTGCGGGCGATCTCCCGCTCCACCTCCTCCCACTGGTCGGAAAGCTCTCGAAGCTGCCGGTCGACGCGGGTCAGCTCGGCGGTCAGCTCCTGGCGGTCCGCGGGAGGGGTGGTGGACCCTCTCATGGCCCGGCCGGACGGGCGCGGCGCTTGCGCCGGCCCTCGACCTCTTTGTAGTCCTGGCCCTTGACGGCGTCGACGATCTGGTCGACGTCGCTCCGCCGGTCCATGACGATCCGAGAGCCGTCCTCGGGACGGCCGGTCGTCTCGACCTGGATCGTGCGCCCCCTGTTGACCGGCGCCCTGGGGATCACGATGCGCAGGATGCCGTCCTGGTAAGAGGCCCTGGCCTCGTCGACGTTGGCCTCGGCTGGAAGGGCCAGGCTCCGGGCGAGGGGTCCTCCGGGGATCTCGCGAACGGCGTACTCGCGCTCCTTCTCGGCGATCGACGCCTGGACGGTGAGCAGGCCTTCCTGGCAGCTGATCTCGATGTCCTCCAGCCGGGCGCCGGGGAGCGCCCCCTCGATCACGATGGTGTCCGCCTCGCGGTACACGTCGACCGGGATCGGCTCCGCCTGGTCGGCCTGGTTCGAATGCCGCCGGGCCGGTTCCCGCAGGGTCTGCTCGAGAGCTCCGGTCAGCGCGAGCGGATCGAGGAAATAGAAGCGAGGCATGGCTCAGGTATGGCCTCCGATGTTGAGGAAGGTCAGGGTGGCCAGAGCCGCGATCCCGAAGAGGATCGCCGCCGAGAAGATGGTCATGGTCACGAACTGGGAGGCCCGGCCCATCTGGCGGATGCCCCACAGGCTCAGGACGCCGGCGATCAGGAGGAAGATCAGGATGGCGATCAGGGGCCCGACCATGACCTATATACCTTGCCACGGCGGACGCCTGCTTGGCTAGGGGGACCGGCCGGGACCCTTCGCCGGACCGGCCGCCAGGCCGCCCGTGGAATCTGGCAGAATCGTGTACCGCAGGCGCGGGCCGAGGTAGCTCAGTCGGTAGAGCACATGACTGAAAATCATGGTGTCGCCAGTTCGATTCTGGCCCTCGGCACCAATCCTCTGATGACCTCCTCAGCCGACTCCAGGTCACCGTCGAAGTCCCGCGTGGTGATGACCGAGGCCGGCAAGCTTGCGGCGGACTCCGAGTTGAAGTCCTGAGTGAACTCGTGTACGCTTCCGGCGACGGTGCGTTCCCTGCGCCGCCCCGCGGCGGCCGTCCTGCTCCTTGCCGTCGGTTCCCTGCCGCAGCTGCTCCAGCCCCTGACCGCGCAGGCGGCGCCTTCGTCCTGGCTGGCCATCGATGGCAATGTCCGGCTCATGCCCCCCGCCGGCGTCACCTACGACTGGGCCAACTCCGGCGCTGCGTCCCCGCTTGCGACCTGCCCGCCGGGCGCGGTCGGAGTCAGCGGGAGCGGCGGGCTCTTCAACTGCGGCTCGCCCGCCGCCGGGTCCTCGCCGCCGAGCCCGCCGGCGCTCACCCCAGCGGCCGCGTCGGACCCGAGCCGGATCTCCTCCACCTTCATCGTCGATCCGATCTCCTCGGACACCACGGCTTGCGGCGCCGGCGACCCGACTACGTTTACCAGCTCGGTGAAGAACGGTGACCCCATCACCGGCATCGGCTTCGGCCCGGG
>VBIC01000166.1 GCA_005881425.1 Chloroflexota bacterium
AAGCGCTACGAGGACTGGGAGCTCGAGGACCCGGCGGGAAAGGACCTGGAAACGGTTCGTCGCATCCGCGACGAGATCGAGCGCCGCGTCATCGCCCTGGCGGGGGCGATCAGGTGAACCAGCCGGGACGGAGATGGGCGATCATCTCGTGATAGACGGGGTCCGGCGCCCGGGCCAGCGGATCGAGGTCGCTGGCCCTCAGCTCCAGCCAGTAGCCCCACGCCCGGCCGGCTTCAGCGTCCCAGACCCGGATCTCCCGCACCCGGCGGCCTCGACTCTCGGGGGCGAGCACCGCGTGGACTCGCCCGGGGTGGGCCCTGGCCAGCTCAGCCTCGTCCAGCCCGTCGAGGTCCTTGCCCCTGGACCTGAGGCTGATCACGATTCCCTTCAGCTCCTCGCGCGTCGCCCAGCGTACGGCCTGGCGCAGCACTCGGGTGTGCCGGGTCATGGCCGCAGGGCCGCGGCAGGCTGGTCCGGGTCGCCGTGCTGGCTCGGATCGTTGGCGCCTTCGTGGTTGCGCTCGCAGAGCCGGCAAAACGGCCGGCGGCAGTCGTAACAGAATATCCGCGCACCTTCCGGCCGCTTCGGGTCCTCGACCAGCAGGCCGCGGCAGGCGGTGCAGCGTGCAGGCGCCGTCATGCGCGCCGGCTCCCCGGATGGAGGGAGCCCAGCGGGTCACGGACTCTGAGGGGGGCTCTTGAGCCTGACCCGCTGGGCGTCGCACGGCTGCCTTCAGCGCCGAGATCCGGGCATGATGTTCTGACGGACTGCCTCCCTCGTCCGCGGTCGGGAAGACGACAGAACACATATTAGGACGATCACGGACGGTTGTCAACAGGAGGAGACGGCGCCCAGCCCCGTATGATGTCGGACCGGTGCCGGCCGAACTCGATTTGATCCCGGTTGCCAGTGCCGTCGTTGAATTTCAGGTCTCCAGGTCGACTCTGTACAAGCTGATCCAGCGCGGCGAGCTCAACCGGTATCGCAAGGTGGGGGAGAAGCGGACCCTGTTGGATCGCCGACAGGTGCGGCGCGTCCTGCGCCCGCGCCGGGTCCGCTAGCCGTCTACCAGTTCGCCTCCTGATCGATCAGGCCGCGCCTGCGCGCGTTCCGGTCGGCCCAGCCGAAGGCGAACGCCGCCAGGACCACGGTCGCCGCGGCGGTGAGCAGCAGGCGAAGCAGGACCGTGCCGTCGCTCAGGTCGGGGAACATGCGCAGCGCCTGCCCGCCCAGCAGGCTGCGCCGGACCAGCTCCATCCAGTAGACCAGCGGCGAGAGCGCGGCGGCCGCCGCCAGCGGATGGGGCAGGACCGCGATCGGGAAGATCGCCCCCGAGGCGATGTACAGGACCTGGGCGCCGATCTCTCCGTAGCCGTGGCTGTCCCGGGCGCCCAGCAGGAGCAGGCCGTAGGTCAGGCCGATCGAAAGGACCGCGGCCATGGCCAGGGCCGAGGCCAGCGCCAGCATCGGGTAGTTCACCCGCAGGGGATCGATGGGAAGGTGGAGGGCGATCGTGGCCAGGCTCAGGACGACTCCGGCCGAGACCAGCGCCACCGCGAGCTGGGCCAGGCCGCGGCCCACGAGGTAGAGCGGAAACGGCAGCGGCGCCAGGTAGACGTACTTGAGCATCCGGTAGAAGCCGCGGTCCTCGCTCATCCCGTTGGCCAGGCCCGCCAGCCCGTTCTGGACCAGGCCCCAGAAGGCGGTGCCGGTGACCAGGAAGGAGAGGTAGGCGACCGTCGAGCCGCGGCTGCCGGTGATGAAGCGGTACATGACCACCAGGATCAGCGCGCCCGAGACCGGCCGGAGCACGGTGTAGATGAGGAAGACGAATGGCCGCGTCCAGTTGCTGGAGATGGTCCAGCCGAGCCGGGTGGCCGAGGCGAACCCGCGCCAGAGCCTGACCGGCGTCAGGGCGGACGAGGCCAGGACGCTCACGAAGTCCGCACGATCAGGCGGCCGTCCCGCCTCGACTGGTACTCGAGCCTGGCCAGGGCCAGCTGCGAGGCGACCGCGTAGATGGGGACCTGGACGGCAACCGCCGCCAGCTCCCAGCCGATGGGGAAAAAGACCGGTGTGCCCGGAACCAGCAGCTGCCGGATGGCGTCCAGGCCCAGGGTGAGCGGAATCAGGGAGGCCGCTCCGCCCACCAGGGC
>VBIC01000169.1:0-2679 GCA_005881425.1 Chloroflexota bacterium
CGCCCCGGCGGACCTCGTGGGTGCCGATGTCCATCAGGACGTCGGCGTAGCGGAGCGTGCGTCGCGCCCGCGGGCCGCGGCGGCGGAGCAGCGCCCGGACCCGGGCGAGCAGCTCCTCGTAGGCGAAGGGCTTGACCAGGTAGTCGTCGGCGCCGCTGTCGAGCCCGCGCACCCGGTCGGCGGTGGCATCGCGCGCGGTCAGCATCAGGATCGGCAGGTCGCCTTCCGCCCGCAGCCGGCGGCAGACCTCGAGGCCGTCGATCCCGGGGAGCATCACGTCCAGGATGGCCAGGTCGGGCATCCGCTCGCGGGCCCGGGTGAGGGCGATGGGGCCGTCGGGAGCGACCTCGACCTGGTAGCCCTCGTAGACCAGGGCGCGCCGAAGCGCGGCGGCGATCTTGGTGTCGTCGTCGACCACCAGGATGTGGGGCTGGTCGCTCACGCCCTTATCTAAGCACGGGTCAATGAGATTTTCCTAAGAGCGGCCGGACTAGTGCACGATCATGGTCGCGAGCATGACCAGGGCGGCGATGGTCATGGAGGCGGCCGCGATCCAGCTCAGGGTGAGGCTGAGCCTGCCGCTCACCCGCTTCCCCATCACCCCCCGGTCGGCGCCCAGCAGGACGATCAGGACCAGCAGCGGCGGGGCCACGACGCCGTTGATCACGGCGGTCCAGAAGAGGGCCCGGATGGGGTCCAGGTGCATGAAATTCATCGCCACCCCGGCGGCTGTCGCCGCGGTCAGGATCAGATAGAAGGTGGGCCGGTAGCGGGGCCGGCTGGCCAGGCTGCCGGTGAAGCCGAGGAACTCCTTGAGGGCGTAGGTGGCGGACGCGGCGAGGATGGGCATCGCGAGCAGGCCCGCGCCGATCATGCCCAGCGCGAAGACCAGGAAGGCGAAGGGGCCGGCCAGTGGCGAGAGCGCGGCGGCGGCCTGGGCCGCGGTCTGGACCTGCGTCTTGCCGTGGGCGTGGAGGACCGCGGCGGAGGTCAGGATGATGAAGTACATGACCAGCTGGGAGAAGAACATCCCGATCACGATGTCGACCCGGGCCGCCGTCATCTCCGCCCTCCGGACGCCCCGCCTTCCGCTCTCGGTGGCCTTGCCGGCCGCCCGAAGCTCATCGACCTCCGACGATGCCTGCCAGAAGAACAGGTAGGGCGAGATCGTGGTCCCGAGCACGGCCACCAGGGCGGTCACGAAGTCCCGGCTCAGCTCGAGGTGGGGGACGAGGGTGCCGCGGACCACGTCGAGCAGAACCGGATGCACGAAGAAGGCCGTGACCACGTAGGCGAACAGCGCCACGGTGAGCCATTTGAAGACGTTGAAGATCGTGGCGTAGGTCGCGTACCACTGCAGCCCGACGATCACCAGGGCGACCGGCGCGACCAGCCAGATGGCGGAGACCCGGTTGCCGGAGATCAGCGATCCACCGGCGGCCACGGCGCCCAGGTCGGCGCCGATGTTGATGGTGTTGGCGATCAGCAGGCCGGCGATCGCCAGCCCGACCACGGCCGTCGGGAACTTGCGCCGCAGGCTCACGCCCAGGCCGACCCCGGTCTGGAGGGCGATCCGGGCGCACAGCTCCTGGACCGCCGCCATCAGGGGGAAGGTGAAGAGCGCGCTCCAGAGCAGGCCGTACCCGAACTGGGACCCCACCTGGGAGTAGGTTCCGATCCCGCTCGGGTCGTCGTCGCTGGCGCCCGTGATCAGCCCCGGACCGAGCAGCTGGAGCCAGCCCATCACGCCCCTGCGCCGGGCCTCCTCGACGGTGGTCCGGCCGGCCTGCGGGGTCCCGGACGGAGCCAGGTCGCCCTCCCCTCGATGGCCCTTGACCAGCTCGTCGTCAGCCGGCTCCGGCTGAGGACGGAGGGCGCGAAGCAGTGGGTCCCGAACCGAGCGCCGCGGCGCCTTGTGCCCGGGCATTCAGCCCGTCCCGAACTCGCGTTCCGCCTCGGCTGGGTTCATCTATGTTGATATTAGCGGTATAAAGGGCGGAGTTGGGACGGCCGGCCTGGCCCGCATAACCTGCAGCCGGGAGCCGCGTTGTACCATGCCGAGGATGGCTCTAGCCGGGACGCCGTTCGGCTGCTAGGATGGTCTTGAAATGTCACAAATAGTGGCGAAGCTGTTACTGGGCGGTGCCCTGGCGGTACTGCTTCCCTCCTGCTACGGCACCGAGCTGACCATCGACCGCCACGCCGGCGCGGTGACGCTGGCCTTCAACTTCTCCCAGCCGCTCAAGCTTCGTGACGTGGCTGCCGAGCCCACCCCTGTGATCGCCGTGGCCAGCACCGACAAGGGCAGCGTGGTGGTGCGCGGCTTCCACGAGCCGGGAGACTTCGCCCACCGCAACTACTGCGGGGCGGGCGCCACCCAGGTGCTCCTCAGCGGCTGGATGCGCAGCGTGCCCGACATCGAGGCGGTGGCGGCCCGTTCGCACCTGAATCCCAACCGGGGAGAATACGGGGCCGACGCGCTGTCCGCGATCAACGGCTTCCTCGCGCCCGTGGTCGAACCGGCCATCGGGCATCCCTGGTACCGGGCCGAGCACGTGATGGCGCTCGACGGCGTCCAGAGCCGGATCCGGTCCGACATCGACGACCCGACGGCGGTCCAGACGTTCGGCCACGGCGTGCCGGTCATCGTCCAGACGATGACCCGGACCATGCCCGGGT
>VBIC01000169.1:2754-3228 GCA_005881425.1 Chloroflexota bacterium
TCACGATCTTCGCCTTCGACTTCAGGCACAACGATCCGTCGAAGGACACGGTGACCTACGCGGAGACGCCCTCTCCGCTGGCCGGCTATCGCGGTCCGGACTTCCAGACCATCACCGTGCAGGCGCTCTGGACCGCGATGCAGCAGTACACGGCGCAGGCGCCCTACGACCCGCTGAACGTGATCTGGTAGCAACCGCCAGGCGGTCGCTACCCGGCGAGGTTCGACATCAGCGGTATGGTCAGGCCGTTGAGCGGAGCCGCCGTCTCGCCGGCCAGGAAGACGATCAGGCGAGCCACCTCCTCGGGGCTGACGCCGGCGCGCAGCTGGGGCAGAGCCCGCTTGAGTAGATCCGTGTCGACCGCGCCCGGCGCCAGGCAGACCGAGCGGATCCCGTGCGGTCGACCCTCCGCGGCCAGCGCCTCGGTCAGGCCGGCGATGCCAAACTTCGAGACCACGTAGGGGAGGAGACCGG
>VBIC01000065.1 GCA_005881425.1 Chloroflexota bacterium
TCGCTCCGGCCCAGACCCTCTCCGACCGCGATCATCAGATGCTGCGATCGGCGGCCCTGCGCATCATCCGGGCGCTTGGCATCGAGGGCGGCTGCAACATACAGTTCGCGCTCGATCCGCGCTCTTCCACCTACTACGTGATCGAGGTGAACCCTCGCGTTTCGCGCTCCTCGGCGCTGGCCTCCAAGGCGACCGGCTATCCGATCGCGCGGGTGGCGGCCAAGGTCGCGGTGGGCCGGCGCCTGGCCGAGATCCGCAACGAGGTCACCGGGCGCACTTTCGCGGCCTTCGAACCGGCGCTCGACTACGTGGTGGTCAAGATCCCGCGCTGGCCCTTCGACAAGTTCCCGGGCGCCGACCGGCGGCTGGGGACGCAGATGAAGTCGACCGGTGAGGTGATGGCGATCGAGCGCACCTTCGAGGGCGCGCTGGCCAAGGCGCTGCGTTCGCTGGAGCAGCGGTGGCCGGACGAGCTGGAGCTGGACGACCCGGCCCTGATCGACCAGCCCAACGATCGGCGACTCTTCGCCCTGCTGCGCGCTCTCTGGCTCGGAGCGACGCCCGCGGGGCTGGCCGCGCGCACCGGCATCGACGTCTGGTTCCTGGACCGGATGGAGGCGATGACCAGGCTGGCGCCCTCGCCCACGGAGCTGCCCGGGCGCAACGGCCACGAACCGACCTACAAGCTGGTCGACACCTGCGCCGCCGAGTTCGAGGCGGAGACTCCCTACTACTACTCGAGCACCGCGGAGGAGGTGAGCGAGACCCGCCCCGACCCGGGCCGGGCAGCCCTCGTGGTGGGCTCGGGGCCGATACGCATCGGCCAGGGCATCGAGTTCGACTACTGCTCGGTGCACGCCGCCTGGGCCCTGCGCTCGGCCGGGGTGCGGGCGGTCATGGCCAACTCCAACCCGGAGACGGTCTCCACCGACTTCGACACCTCCGACCGTCTCTACTTCGAGCCTCTGGACCTGAGCGCGGCCGCTGCGGTGGCACGCGCCGAGCGGGTCGCGGGGGCGGTCGTGCAGTTCGGTGGTCAGACGGCGATCAACCTGGCTGAGCGGCTGGCCGGCGCCGGGGTGCCGATCCTCGGCTCGTCGGTCGACGCCATCGACCTGGCCGAGGACCGGCGGCGGCTGGCGCAGGCGCTCGACTCCATCGGAGTGCCCCAGCCCGCGGGCGGCGCCACCACCTCCATCGACGAGGCGCTGGCGATCGCGCAGGCGATCGGCTATCCGGTCCTGGTGCGCCCCTCCTACGTCCTCGGCGGCCGGGCCATGGAGATAGTCCACGAGCCCGAGGAGCTGCGCCGCTACATGCGCTGGGCGCGCGAGGCGCTGCCGCGCGGCACCGTCCTGGTCGACCACTACGTGATGGGTACCGAGGTCGAGGTGGATGCCGTCTGCGACGGCGACACGGTATTGATCCCCGGCATCATGCGGCACGTGGAGCGGGCCGGCGTCCATTCCGGGGATTCCTTCGCCGTCTATCCGGCCTACGGCTTGACGCCGGAAGGGGAAGCCGAGATCGTGGACTTCACCACCCGGATCGCGCGGCATCTGGAGCTGCGCGGACTGGTCAACGTCCAGTACGTGATTCAGGAGGGCCACGCGCAGGTGCTGGAGGTCAATCCGCGCGCCTCGCGCACCGTGCCCATGCTCTCCAAGGTGACGGGGGTGCCCATGGTCCGGCTGGCCACGCTCGTCATGCTGGGCGAGCGGCTGCGTGACCTGGGCTGGGAGTCGGGACTGCTGCCGCCCCGCCCGCTGGTCGCGGTAAAGGCGCCGGTCTTCTCCATGCACCGGCTGCTGGCCGTCGACCCTTACCTGGGGCCGGAGATGAAATCGACGGGCGAGGTGATGGGGGTGGACCGGACGCTGGGAGCGGCTCTGCGCAAGGCCTTCCAGTCGTCGGGGATCGGCCTGCGTCCCGGCGGGCAGGCGCTGCTCAGCGTCGCCGATCCCGACAAGCCCGAGATGCTCCCCATCGCCGCGCGCCTGGTGGAGAGGGGCTACCGCCTGCACGCCACCCCGGGGACCGCGGCGGCGCTGCGCCGCGCCGGTCTTGCCTGCGAGCTGGTCGCCAAGGCGGGGCGGCCGCGGCCCAACGTCCTGGACCTGATCGCGGCCGGCGTGGACCTGGTGATCAACACCAGGAACGGGCCCGGCGTCTCACTGCGGCCCGGCCTGCCTCTGATCCGCGACGGCTTCGAGCTCCGGCGCGCGGCTGTCGAGCGGGGCATCCCGTGCCTGACCTCCCTGGACACCGCGGCTGCTCTTCTGGCAGCCTGGGAGGGCGGGCCGGACCTGGAGGTGCGAACCATCACCGAGTGGAGGGAGGGATGACGATGAGGGTAGGGCAGGCGACGCGGTCGACCAGGGAGATCCTACTGGGCGCAGCGCCCCTGGTCTTCGGGGTCTTCGTCTTCGGCATCTCCTTCGGCGTGCTCTCGGTGGCGGCTCATTTCCCCGGCTGGGCCGCGGTCCTGATGTCGGCGCTGGTCTTCGCCGCCTCGTCGCAGTTCGCCGCGATCGGCGTGGTCAGCACGGGAGGCGGCATCCTGGCGGCGGTGGTGGCCGCCGCCCTGCTCAACCTCCGCTACATCGCCATGGGCATCGGGCTGGCGCGGTCGCTTCCCGGCGGGCGGTTCCTGCGGGTCCTGACCGGGCAGCTGGCCATCGACGAGAGCTACGCGCTGGCGGTCGGCGCCGGAGAACCGGGCCGGCCCGACCTGCGGACCTTCCTCATCAGCGGCGGGTTCCTTTATGCCGGCTGGCTGGTCGGGACCCTGATCGGCACGGTCGTAGGCCCGGTCCTGGGCGATCCCAGGCGCCTGGGCCTGGATGCGGCCTTTCCGTCAGGATTCGTGGCCCTGCTCTGGCCCATGCTCTCGCGCAAGCATGCGCTTCGCTGCGCCGTCGGCGGCGCGGTGGCAGCCCTGGCGCTGGCGCCCTTCACGCCGCCCGGCGTCCCGCTCGCCGGCGCCGCCCTGGTGGGACTATGGCTGGCACGCTAGCCCTGCTGCTGATCGCGGGCCTGGCGCTTCCCATCTTCTTGATGCGCTCGGCCGGACCCTTCATGCTCAGCATCCCGGCCGCCGTCAGCGAGCGCACCAGCGGCCTCGCTCCCGCGCTGCTCGCGGCCCTGGTGGTGAGCCAGTTCCTCAACCCGCACGGCCTCTTCCACCTGGACGCCAAGGTCCCGGCGGTGCTGGTCGCGGCGGGCCTGGCCGCGATCCGGGCCCCCTTCATCACCTCCATCATCGGCGGGGCGCTGGTGGCCGCCGTCCTTCGAGCCCTCTTCCACTTCTAGCGCGGCCTCGCACAGGACGAGGCGCCTGCCTCCGCAGGCCAGGCTGGAGCCGTCCGGCGAGTACGCGATCGGCCAGTGACCGGCCGGGCGGCCGGTGGCGATCACGAGGGGAGCTCCTTCTGACAGGAGGCTCCAGAGCCGGACGGCTCCGTCGGAGCATGCCGTGGCGAGCGTTCTGGAGTCGGGCGAGAAGGCAACCGAGAAGACCCGGCCGGGATGAGAAAAGCCTGCCTGTTCAGTCGCCGAAGGAAGGTGCAGCAGCCGGGCGCGGCCGTCGTGAGCGGCGCAGGCGAGCAGCTTGGCGCTTGCCGAGTACCGCAGGGCGGCCACCGGTTGCTCACACAGCCTGACGCTGAACAGGCGGGCGCTCGTGGCGCTGTCCAGGAGATGGACCCAGCCGTCGGCTGTCGCCAGGGCCAGGCTCTCACCGTCAGGGCTGAACGAGACGTCGAGCACCGCTGCGGAAAACTTGATCGCCGCGAGCTGATCCCCGGCGGCAAGATCCCACAGGCGAAGGGTGCGGTCCGAGGCCCCGCAGGCGAGGACAGGGCTGCCCGGGGCGAACGCGACTGACCAGACGCGGCCGTCCTGGGAGAGGATCCGGTCGACCGCGCCCGAGTCGCTTTCCAGCACCGTGACCCGTCCCGCCGCGTCGGCGGCGGCCAGCCGCTCGCCATCCGGTGAGCACGCGACGCCGAGGACCGGCCGGCCCTTGGCGGCGGTGCACCATCGGTGGCGGCCGGACTCCTGATCCCAGACGCCCAGGGTCCCATCCGTACTGCCCCATGCGACGACTCGACGGGTCGGGGAGAAGGCGACAGTCCTGACGAAGGCCGGCGCGGATGGGGCGGACTTGATTCGCCAGGTCCGCCCCACCGGAGACGGCGATCCGGTGGTGCCTGGTTCACCCAGCAGGCTGCGGTAGCGTTCTGACTTGGCGCCTGGCTTGCGGAGGGTATCCACTGCATGCATGTCGAGGCTGACGTCGCCGAGCGCGTGTCCAAGCTCGATGCGCAGAGCCGGCTCCAGGCCGGACACGCTGACCGTCGTCGATGATGGAACCCACTTGAGCTCGAACGCCGCTGGGGCGCGCTGGGTAAGGTGGTAGTCCTTGATCGGGAATGCCCGGAGGATCGCGCTCAGCCGCTCGGGCGACACGGTGACGGATGGCGTCTTGAACTCGACAGCTTCCCGACCGCTGAATTCGACCAGAGCCGGCCCCGGCCGGCCGCAGCTGCAGGCGCGGGCCAGCGTTCCCCAATCCCCGGTGCGGTACCGGATGAATGGCATCGCCCAGTTGACGTGGTTGGTCAGGACGAGCTCGCCGGAGCCCTCCTCGGAGACCTCGCCCGCGGCCGTCAGCACCTGAATCTGCCGGCTCGGGGATTGAAGGTGCAAACCCTGACTGTGCGCACACTGCAAGCCGATCAGCCCGCCTTCCGCCGAGGTATACGCATCGAAAACAGGACAGCGGAACCAGCTCTCGAGCTCTTCGCGGGCGTCGGGGAAAAGGTTCTCGCCGCTGACCAGGATCGCGCTCGGACAGACACGCGCTGCAGCTCCGGCGGCCCGCTGGTCCAGCTCGGCCAGCTGCTGAAGGTAGCTCGCCTTGCCGTACAGGATGGGAAAGGGCTTGCGCAGTGCCTGGAGAACGGCCAGGTCGTCCGCGTCGCCGGCTCCGATCATCCGCCGGGTCAGAAGGGCGCACCCGGCGGACAGGAGGATGATGGCGCCCGGGAGCCGGTTGCGTTCATTCGTGACCAGCTCCACGCCGGGCTGGCCGGACTGCATCAGGGCCCAGACACCCGGAATCCCTCGAGCCACGGTGGCGAACGTCTCATGGTTCAGCTCGTACCACGCGGCCAGGTCCAGCCTGACGGTGAGTGGATTGCCCGACGACGTGCCGCTGGTCTTGGCGTAGAAATCGCGCGCTGCCGGCGGTAGGACGTCTGAAACGAAGTCGGAGGGCCGCGACTGTATGTCGGCGCGCGAGATCAGGGGGAAATCGTTGGGATGGAGATCGCGCCCCCTGCCGGCGTCCAATCGCGCGCGATAGTAAGGGACGCTGGTCGCGGCGTGACGGTAGAAGCGCGCACCGCCACGGCCTGCAAGCTCACGCCGCCTGGCCTCCCAGGCGTCCCAGCCGCGTAGCGCCAGGACCAGCTCGAGGCTGGTGGCGCCTTTCAGTGTGGACGCGGGATCAGAGTATGACGGTCAGCTGCCCGCCTCGGAAGGAGGCGAAGAGAACCCTGGAGCCCTTCAGGTCTGCATCCGACAACTCACGTACAGCTTTGGTGAGCGCGTTTCGCGCTTCCTCCGGATTGATCTCGCCCTTGCTGGCCAGCTCGAAAGTCCGCTGCCGCAGCGCTCTTGTCTCGGCCATCGGTCATGCCCTCCACCGAAATCCGGTATCTCCGACAACCACTCCACCATAGAATGTCACTTGTCGACTGTCAAGATGGACTCTGGGTGATGGCGGCGATCGGAAGCCGTCGTCACGCGCTGCAGCGCAATCTGGACACCGAGATACCGTCCGAGGTCAGCGACCTCAGCCTGGATGCCAGCGGCGATTGCCGGGCTGATGCGCTCGAATGCCTCGACGGCGACCTCCTGCCGGCGTGCGCGCCGCTCCATCAGCCAGGCGGCGATGCCCCTGCCGTCGACCACGACCGCCGGATGGATCCAGCCGCCTCCGCGCTGCAGCCGGCGTTCCAGCTCAGACGAGAACGCAAAGGCGCGGCTGGCCCACCCGAGCAGGTACTCGTCGAAGGCCGGCAGCAGCCGCACGCTCGCCGATCCTCCCTCCCTCTTGATGGGGGAGGGTTGGGGTGGGGGTGCCGCGGCGCCAGCCGCCTCGCGCGCCATCCCGATCGGGAGCCCTGACCAGGCGGCGAAATCGACCGCCTCCGCGGGCCCGTGAGCGGTAACGTATCGCCGGGCTAGCTCGCGCGCGGCCCACTCCGGGTTCACCGGCCGCGCCCGTCCGATCCAATCCTGGAGCAGGACGAACGTCTCCTTGCCCTTGCGGTCCGGGCCGTACACGACAAGACCCTGCATCGCGGCCAGGGCGATCAGGTGGATCGGTCCCTGGCTGCGGCCCTCGAAGGCGATGCGGCTCGCCGCCATTCCCTGGATCAGCTCTGCCCGGGTCAGGGGGCCGCCGGCCAGCAGGCGGCGCATCGCGGCGACGGCACGCTCGGCCAGGGCATCGTCGATCCCGAGCTGGCGGCGCCGGCTCCGGCCCCTGGCGGCGGAGATCGGGCCCAGCAGCGACGTCATCCAGGCCACGTCCTCGGCAGCGACCAGGTGCAGCGTCCCGCGCATGGCCCAGGTGCGGACCACGGACCGCTCCTGGTCGAGTGCCCGGCCCACGTCACTCGCGGTCAGCCCGCGGCTGCGTGGACGGATCGCCAGGACCGCGGCCGGCATCGCCTGGGCCTGGACCCCGCCCATGGCCGCGACCACCTCGCGAACCGTTCCCGCGATCGCGGTCTCGTCGGTCAGGTGCTGCGCCCGCGCCCGAAGCAGGCGCAACCGGTCGTCGTCCGTGCTAGCGCTGTGCGACCCTGACCTCGCGCACCGGCTGCAGCGTCACCAGGGCCAGCAGGAAGAAGACCGCGACCATCCCGAACATCACCCGGTAGCCGATGACGCTGCTGCGGCCGTTGTTGAAGGCGTCGATCACCGGCCCGAGGATGGGGCGCGCGATCAGCCCGGCGCTCACGGTCGCGATGTTGGAGACGCCCATGTAACGCCCGGCCTCGGCTTTAGGGATCAGGTCGGTCATGAAGGCCCAGTCCACCGAGAGGAACATCCCCAGGGCGATACCGACCAGGCAGCCGAAGAGAAAGATGAGCAGGAAGGAAGGGGCGAAGATCAGCAGCGTCGAGCCCACGGCGCCGAGCACGCAGGATGCCGAGATCAGGCGTTTCTTTCCCAGGCGCTGCGCGGCCAGCCCGGCGGTCAGCGACATGACGGCGGCAAACACGACCACACCCGACTGCAGGATGGCGGCCTGGGTCGACGCCGCCCCGCGGCTCAGGTGAAAGGCGTCCTGGATGAAGTTGAGGGAGAAGCTCGAGATCCCAACCGGCGCCATCAGGAAGAAGAGGCGGGAGACCATCAGCCAGGCGAAGTCCCGGTAGCGCTTGACGTCGATGGCGAAGCTGAGCAGGATGGCCCGGCCCAGCGGGGAGGCATCCCGCCGGGTGGTGAGCACGTCGGGCATTCCGAAGACCACCAGCGCGCCCGCGATCGCCGTGACCGCGGCGTAGGAGAGGATCGCGAGGCGGACGTGGTTGCCCGGCAGCAGTACCGCTCCGATCACGATGAAGCCGACGATCGTCCCGATCAGCTGCAGCAGGCCGTAGTAACCGGAGGCTTCCGGCCGCTGCTCGTCCGGGACCTGGTCGGGCAGCATTCCCTGGTACGGGCCCTGCGCGGTGTTCGACGCCATCTGGAGCAGCATGTAGACCACGATCAGCATCCAGTAGGAGGTCACGAATGCCATGGCCGAGAGGAAGACCACGTCGCCGGCTATCCCGACCATGATGTAAGGCCGGCGGCGCCCGATCCGAAAGCGTGATCGGTCGCTGAGCGCGCCGATCGCCGGCTGCCAGACCAGGGCGAAGATCGCTCCCGCCGTGTCCAGGATGGCGACGTAGGTGTTCTTGTCGGCTGTGAAGTGAAGGCCGAGCCAGGCGATCGTCGCCGGCCGGGTGAGCGCCGAGACGAGGTACGGGATCGTTATCCCGCCCAGCGTGTTCATCAGGTAGGCGATCGCGAACCAGATGGCTGAGAGGACGACGATCTGTCGCAGCGACAGCCGGCGGCGCTCGGCGGTGTCGGGGAGGACCCGAAAAAACCGGCGGCGCGACGGGATCCCGGTCGCGGTCGCCATGCCCAGCGAGTGTATCGCCTTTGCTAGGGTAGGGAAGGGTGCAGCGGCAGAAGATAACGGTGGTGGGCGCCGGCAACGTCGGCGCGACCCTGGGCCAGCGCCTCGCCGAGCGCGGCTACGCCGACGTGGTCCTGGTCGACATCGTGGAGGGGCTGCCTCAGGGCAAGGCTCTCGACCTGCTCGAGGCCGGCCCGGTGGTCGGCTACGACTCGCGGGTGATCGGCAGCAACGGCTACGAGGAAACGGCGGGCTCGGCCGTCTGCGTCATCACCTCGGGCATCCCGCGCAAGCCGGGCATGAGCCGCGACGACCTGGTGCGCACCAACCAGAAGATCGTGGCCGAGGTCACGGAGCGGCTGGTGGAGCGGTCTCCCGACTGCATCCTGATCGTGGTCAGCAACCCGCTGGACGCGATGGCCCAGCTGGCGCACCACGTCAGCAGGCTGCCCCGCAAGCGCGTCATCGGGATGGCCGGCGTGCTCGACACCGCCCGCTTTCGGAGCTTCATCGCTCAGGAGCTGAAGGTATCGGTCCAGGACGTCCAGGCCTACGTTCTCGGTGGCCACGGCGACACCATGGTGCCGCTGGCACGGATGTGCACGGTCGCCGG
>VBIC01000066.1 GCA_005881425.1 Chloroflexota bacterium
CCCCGACGGCCAGGAGTGAGATCGATGGCCGTCACGACCACGAAGCCCGGGACCGACCGCCGCCCGACGAGTATGGTCGACCGCTTTTCCGTGGTGCTGGTGGCGCTGGCCGCCGTCATGTGGGCGTCGGACACGTATTTCCGTGCCCAGCTGATCCCGCCGCTGGGCAGGCTGACCGCCTCCCAGATCGTCGTGGTCGAGGATGCGCTGATCACGCTCTTCCTGCTGGGATTCCTGATCCGGGGCTGGAGCGAGATGCGCCGGCTGGGACGGAATGGATGGATCGCGATCGCGCTGATCGGCATCGGTCCTCAGGCGGTGGCGACGGTCCTCTTCACCCAGTCCTTCTCCTACCATCACTTCGCCGAGACCTTTGTCCTCCAGCAGACTCAGCCGTTGATCGCGATCCTGCTTGCCTGGCTCATCCTGGGCGAGCGGCGACGGCCCTGGTTCTGGCCCGCGGCGGCGCTGGCGCTGATCGGCGTCTACATGGTGGTCTTCGCGCAGGACCTGGGCGCTCCGCTCTCGGACCTGCAGCACGGGCGGCTCGAGGCCGGCCTGTTCGCGCTGGGCGCAGCGGCGCTCTGGGCCAGCGGCACCGTCCTGGGCCGGTTGGTGCTCGGCTCGCTATCGTTCCAGACCACTACCGCCCTGCGCTTCGCCCTGGCGCTGCCGGTCCTGATCCTGATCCTCTTCTGGCAGAACGGCTCCGGTGCTTTCAGCCACTACCAGGTGTCCTACCTCTTTCCCTTCCTCGGCATCGCGCTCGTGCCGGGGCTGCTGGCGCTCCTCCTCTATTACCGCGCGCTGGCCAGCACGCCCGCCTCCCTGGCGACGATTGCCGAGACGGCCTACCCGGTGGCTGCCACCTTCATCGCCTCCGCCCCGCCGCCCTACGGCTTCAGCCAGCCGCTCTATCCGGCGCAGTTCGCCGGCACGGCGCTGCTGATCGCGGTGGTGCTGATCCTCAACTGGACCAAGGAGCGGGTGCCGCCCGTCGTGGTGGCCAAGGACGAAGCCGCCTAGCGCTTTCCCTGCCTGCCGCCAGCCGAGCCATCGGGCAGGGGCTCACCAGCCGGTCTCCTCGAAGGCGATGTGCGCCGCCTCGCGGTAGCCGGCCTCGTCGGTGCGGATCAGGTCGGGGTTGACCCCGGCCAGGTGGACCAGCGAGAGGGTCAGCCTCTGCAGCGCGAGTGCGGCACCGCTCAGGCGGCCGATCAGGCCGTGCGGGCGGAGGCTGGCCGGAAGCACGAGCCGTCCCGCATCGGTCGTCGCTTCATCCAGCGCCGCGCCCGCGGTCTCGGACACGATCGCACCCACGCGCAGTCCGATGCCTCGCGCAGCCCGGGCCAGCATCGCGGCGCGAGTCACGGCCCGCTCCTCATCTCCCGTAGCGACGATCACCAGCCCGGTTCGCTGGTCGCAGGCAGTCAGGTGTCCGTGGAGCGCCGTCTCCAGGTCGAGCATATGGGCAGGAACGCGTGCGCCCTCGGTGATCTTCAGAGCCAGCTCCCGGGCGAGGCTGCGGTCAGGGCCGGACCCCGCGGTCAGGATCGATTGCGCGCCGAACAACGCCTGCGTCAGCCGATCGGCCTCAGCCGCCAGCCCGAGAACCTCGCCCAGCGCCCGCTCCAGGCCGTTCGGGTCCAGCGACGACCGGCTCAGCGCCGCCGCAATCGCCGCACCGGCCAGCAGGGGCGAGAAGTAGCCTACGGTGTGGCACCAGGAGCGATCGACGAGGGGGGTGGTGAAGACGCAATCGGCGGCGTCTGCCGCGAGTCCCCGCGGCCGGGCCGTGATCAGTGCGGTCCTGCCTCCGCCGGCGCGGGCCGCCTCCATGGCCAGGATGGTGGCCCGAGTCGAGGCTTCGTGAGAGATGCCGATGCAGGCTGTCCCCCGCCAGGGCTGGAGGCTTGCCTCGAGCGCCTGCTCGGAGCGGACCATCGGGTTGCGCCCGGCCCCGCCGTCCAGGGCCTGGGCGATCAGGTCGGCCACGGCCATGGCCGCATTCTCCGACGTGCCGCAGCCGGTCACCACGATCGGCCGCCTGTCGTCCGCCGCGACCCGGATCAGGCTCGCGACCCGAGCCGCCGGCTCGGCGGCCGAGAAGGTCGGTGACACCAGAGCGGGCTCGACCGCAATCATCTCCTCCATCAGCCAGGGCGGGCCCTGGCGTCGCTCGGGCGGGGAGGCGGCCGCAGGCTCCTGGTGCATGCGATTGATCAGGATGATACGAGGTCATTCCGCCCGGCTTATCCACAGCTATCCCACAGATGTAGGAAACCTGGGGACCCGACAGGCAGCTGTCACTCAGGCCGTGCATAATGCCGCCGTTTGAAGAAAGAACGCCGTACCTGGATCCTCCCCGAGCCGCTGCGCCCGCTGCCGGGGCTCGAGGCCTTTTCACCCGTATTCCGCCAGGTCCTCCACGGTCGGGGCATCACCCAGGAGCGCCAGCTCGATCCCTGGCTGCGGACCGACCTGGCTGGAGCTCCTGATCCTTTCCTGCTCAAGGACATGGCGGTTGCCTGCGACCTGATCGCGGAGGCGGTGAGGCGTGGCGACCGGATCGCGATCTACGGCGACTACGACGCCGACGGGGTGACGGCGACGGTCGTCCTGCTCAGGGGACTGCGCGCGATCGGCGTGGACGTCATCGCTTATATCCCCAACCGATTCACCGAGGGCTACGGGCTCAATGGGGAGGCGCTGCGCGAGCTGCACGACCGCGGAGCGCGGCTGGTCATCGCCTGCGATTGCGGCACGAACTCCGTCTCGGTGGCGAAGTCCCGGCCGGCCGGGATGGGCCTGATCGTCACCGACCATCACGAGCCGACGGGCGAGCGCCCTGACGTGGACGCGCTGATCAATCCCAAGCAGCCGGGGTGCGCCTATCCCTTCGACGGCCTGGCAGCCTGCGGGGTGGCCTACAAGCTGCTGGTCGCGCTGGAGCGGCGCGTTTTCCGGGGCGGCCTGGATCCGGGCGCGTCGCTCGACGCGGTCGCGCTGGGAACCATCGCCGACGTCGTCCCGCTGCGGGCGGAGAACCGGGCGCTGGTCAGAGCCGGCCTGGAGATGCTCAACGAGAGCCCGAGTCCCGGATGCGCCGCGCTGATGCGGCTGGCGGCCGTGACTCGACCGGTCGGCGCCGAGCACGTCGCCTTCCAGCTGGCGCCGCGGATCAACGCGGCGGGGCGCATGGAGGATGCGGTGCTGGCGCTCGACCTTCTCCTCGCCGCTGACGACGAGGCCGCGGCGCCGCTGGCTCAGCGCCTTCACGAGCAGAACCTGGATCGCCAGCGCGCCACGGCGTGCATCGTCCGAGAGGCGCGCACCCTGGTCGCCGAGCTCGACGACGGCGCGCCGGTCATCGTGCTCGGCTCCGAGGAATGGCCGGTCGGCGTGGTCGGGCTGGCGGCCAGCCGCCTGGTCGAGGAGTTCTACCGGCCCGCCTTCATCTTCAACCTCGACGGCGACGAGTGCCGGGGGTCGGCCCGCAGCATCGAGGGCTTCCCACTTCATGAATGCCTCGCCAGATGTGCGCCCCTGCTGCTGCGGTACGGCGGACACGCCATGGCGGCCGGCCTGACCGTGGCGCGAGACCGCTTCGACGCCCTAAGGGCCAGGCTGGAGACGGAGGCTGCCAGCCGGCTGCAGGGCCACGCCTTCTCGCGCCCCGTCGCGGTCGAGGCGGTCGCCTGCCTTGCCGACCTCAAGCCGAGCCTCTACCAGGAGCTCCAGCTGCTCTCGCCCTTCGGGATCGGCAACCGCGAGCCTCTGCTGCTCAGCCGGGAGGTGGAGGTGGTCCGCGCGCAGACCTTCGGCACCGAGGACCGTCACCTCCGGGTCCTGCTGCGCGACCGTACCGCCACCGCGGAGGCGATCGCCTTCGATCGCGGCCTCACTGCCTCCCACCTGCCGGCGGGCCGGCGCCTCGACGTCATCTACCGCCTGGAGTGCGAGCGTTGGGAAGGATTCGATCGTATTCGGCTTCATCTTCGGGACCTTCGCGGCGCCGGGCTTCCCGCGCGCACGCCGGAGCTCGCCATCTCGTGACCCTGGGCTCAGCGACTTTACGCTGAAGCCAGCCCTGTGCTAGCTTTCTCGGTGGGGAAGGCGGGGGTCGGCTGACCCCTGCAGGCACGTGCAGATCGAGAGCGAGGCAAGATGCTGGACGAGCTCCGTACCCCGCGGCTGGTAGTAGCCGGCACTGCCACCGGTGTCGGGAAGACGACGCTGACGGCCGGCCTGATCGCGGCCTTCAAGGCGAAGGGCCTCACGGTCCAATCCTTCAAGGTCGGTCCCGACTACATCGACCCTGCCTACCTGGCTCATGTGAGCGGCCGGCCCTGCCGCAACCTCGATTCCTGGATGCTGGGCGAAGGCGCGCTGCAACAGGTGCTGGCCCAGGGGTCGCTCGGCTCGGACCTGGCCCTGGTCGAGGGCATGATGGGCCTCTTCGACGGGCGTGGCGGCGGAATGGAGGGGAGCACCGCCGAGGTGGCTCGCGTCATCCGGGCCCCGATCATCCTGGTGATCGACGTCGACCGCACGGCGGAGAGCGCGGCCGCGATCGCGCTCGGCTTCAAGAACTACCTGTCCGGCATCAAGCTGGCCGGCGTGCTCCTCAATAACGTGGCCTCGGACGCGCATCGCAGGAGCATCGAGGACGCGATCTGGAACGGTGCCAAGCTGCCCGTGCTGGGCGCCCTCCCCACGCTCGCCGGGCTGGGAATTCCCGAGCGGCCTCTGGGCCTCGTCCCCGTGGGAGAGAATCCCGATTGGGAACGAATGCTCGGTATCCTGGCTACCGCCGTGGCACGGGACGTCGATCTGGACGTGCTGCTGAGGATCGCCCAGAAGGCCGAGCTCCTACCCCTGGTTCCGCGCAAGATCTTCCAGGGTTCCGCGGCGCGTTCCGACCGGGTGCGGATCGGCGTCGCCTACGACGAGGCCTTCAACTTCTACTACCCGGAGAACCTCGAACTGCTCGAGCAGCAGGGGGCCGAGATCGTACCCTTCAGCCCGCTCGAGGATTCGCACCTGCCTCCTGCGCTCAGCGGGCTCTACCTCGCGGGCGGCTTCTCGGAGACCTTCGTCAGGCCCCTGGAGCGCAACCGGGCCATGGCTGAGTCCTTTCAGCGCATGCACCGGGCGGCGGTGCCGATCTACGCCGAGTGCGGCGGCCTGATGTATCTGGCCCGTACGCTTCGCACCGAGGACGGGACACGCCACACCATGGCAGGAGTGCTGCCGGTCGACGTCGCCGTGGACGGCGAGCTCCACCGGTTCGGCTACCGGCAGCTGATGACGCTCGAAGACAACATCCTCTCGCCCAAGGGCCAGTTCTATCGCGGCCACGAGTTCCACTGGAGCCGTATCACCGGCCACGACGGCGGACTGCGCCCTGCCTACCAGATGCTCAACGCCGAGGGCGACCCGATCGGATACGAAGGCTTCGCCGGAGCCAACCTGCTGGCCAGCTACGTCCACCTGCACTTCGGGCAGAACCCGCTCCTGGTGGACAAGTTCCTGGCCCACTGCCGGGAGCACGCCGCCGTCCGCACCGCCTGACCGCCCGCGGCTGCCGGTTCGAAGCCCGGTCGACTGGGTATCACCAGGGCTGAAGTCGAGCCATGGCCGCACCTGAGTACAAGGACTACTACGCGACCCTGGGGGTGGCGCGGACGGCGACGGACAAGGAGATCAAGTCCGCCTATCGGCGCCTGGCCCGCCAGCTCCATCCGGACGTGAACAACGACCCCAAGGCGACCGAGCGCTTCAAGCTGGTCAACGAGGCCTACGAGGTCCTGAGCGACGGCCGCAAGCGGCAGAAGTACGACCAGATGGGGTCGGACTGGGAACGGATCGAGCGAGAGCAGGAGTTCGCGCGCCAGTATCAGTCGCAGGCTGGCGCGGGCGCGGCGGGGGCCGACTACAGCGATTTCTTCAATACCTTCTTCAGCGGGGAGAGCGGCTTCGGGGGCTTCGATACCTTCCGGAGGGCGACCGGCGCGACCGCCCGCAGGGGCGAGGACATCGAGCATCCGATCGAGATCACCCTCGAGGAGGCGGCCCGCGGCGGCCAGCGCAGCATTCAGACCGAGGTCCCCGAGACCTGCCCCACCTGCGGCGGCTCCGGCTTCACTGGAGAGCGACGCCAGGTGCGCGGCCGGACGGTGATGGAGAGCGTGACCTGCCCCACTTGCGGCGGCGCCGGAGTGCGCGCCACCCGGCGGCAGCTCCAGGTCACGATCCCGGCCGGCGTCACCGACGGGTCGCGGATCCGGGTCAAGGGCGAGGGTGAGCGGGGCGCCGAACACGGTGACCTCTACCTGCGAGTGCGGCTGCAGGCCGACCCGCGCTTCGCCGCCAAGGGCCGCGACCTGTACACGACCGTGCCCGTCCTGGACGATCAGGCCGTGCTCGGGGACGAGGTGCTCCTCCCCAGCCTGACGGGCCAGCTCCAGCTCCGGATCCCGGCGGGGAGCCAGGCGGGGCGCGTCTTCCGGCTCAAGGGCAAGGGATTGCCCGGACTGAAGGGCGGAGTCGGGGGCGACCTCTATGCCACGCTCGAGATCCGGGTCCCGGAGCAGGTGACGCCGGAGGTGCGCTCCCTCTACGAGCGGCTGCGCGCCGCCCGCACCGGCTGAATCCTCAGCGACCGCGGAAGAGGAGGTTGAGCACCAGCGTGAGGACCACGCTCAGCAGCAGGCATGTCACCAGGGGGACGAAGACCTGGACGTTGCCGCTCCTGAAGGAGATGTCTCCGGGGAGGCGGCCCAGGAAGGGAACACGGCCACCGAGGGTGAAGAAGATGCCGACGATGAGCAGGAGCGCGCCCGCGACGATCAGGAGCCGGCCGACGTCCCCCATGCTGCCCATGCTAACCGCGGGCGGGCGGCGACGGCGTTTACCGGCCTAGAAGCCGCTCCAGCCGATAGCCTGCTCGATCTGGGAACGCTGCAGCCCGGCGATCGGGACGCCGTCGACCACGGTCAGCGGAACGTCCTTGACGTCTATCTCCAGGCCGCTGAGGTCGCTCCCGTCGAGCTTGCCGTCGGCGCAGACGTGCTCCTCGAATTCGACGCCCTTCTCGGCCAGCAGCTCCTTGATCCGCCTGCTGTCCTCGCAGTCGGGCCGGGTGTAGACGATGACTTCCATCTGCCTGCGATCTCTCCTTGCGGCTCCAGCATTGATACCGATCCGCTCACAAGAGATGACATCGGTCACTCTGGAACCGCTACCCTGACGGTAGCACGCTGCCTGCAATAAGGTCCAATTGTTTGTTCGGATTGTCGCCATAGACCGCGCCTATGGCGCTGTGCCCCGGCGGGGCGTGCACGCAGGGACCAGCTGAGCTAGACTACCGGGGACCCGAATCCTTTAAGCGGTCCGGAGAGGCCGCAAGGAGAAGAGATGAGCGACGTCCTGACGCTCGCGCCCGTGGCGCCGCTGCGCCTCCCCTCCCGCCATCTGATCGACGCCGGCGCCCTGGACCGGCCGCTGGTGGAAGCCCTGATCGAGTCGGCGGCCGCCCTCGCGGAACGGCCGGCACGCGCTATCGGGCGGCTGCCGGGGCGCATCCTGGCCAGCCTGTTCTTCGAGCCGAGCACGCGGACCCGGCTCTCCTTCGAGTCGGCGATGCTCCGCCTGGGCGGACACGTCATCGGGGCCCAGGACGCGGCCGTCAGCTCCTCAGCGGCCAAAGGCGAGTCCGTCGAAGACATGGTGCGGGTCGTCTCCGGCTACACGGACGTGATCGTCCTGCGCCACCCCGCGTGCGGAGCGGCCGCTCTGGCCGCCGGCGCCTCGGATGTGCCCGTGATCAACGCCGGCGACGGCGCCGGCCAGCATCCCACCCAGGCGCTCCTCGACCTCTACACCATCCAGGCCGAGCTGGGCCGGATCAGCGGCCTGCACGTCGGACTGGCTGGCGACCTCAAGCACGGGAGGACGGCGCGGTCGCTGGCTCTCCTGCTCGCCCTCTTCCCCCTGATCGAGCTGACCCTGATCTCCCCACCGTCACTGCGCATGGAGGCTGACCTCCTGCGTCAGCTGCGACGGCGCAAGGTGGTGGTGCACGAGACCGACGACCTCCGCGCCGCGGCGCCGGGGCTCGACGTCCTGTACCAGACCCGGCTGCAGCGGGAGCGGCTGAGCGGGCCGCAGGCGCCGCAGGCCGCCGACCTGCCGATCGTGGACCGCGAGGTCATGGATCGTCTCCCCCCGCGCGCTCTCTTGATGCATCCGCTGCCCCGCGTCGGAGAGATCGATCCTGCCGTCGACTCCGACCCACGGGCCGCCTACTTCCGCCAGGCGCGCCACGGGCTGGTGGTCCGGATGGCCGTCCTCCTCTGGCTCTGCGGTGGCCTCGAGTGATGCACGTGTCCAGCTACAAGGCGACCGTCCTGGACGCGGAAGCTGTGCGGCGGTCGTGGCGGCGGATCGCGCACGAGGTGCTGGAGCACCAGCCCGACATCGAGCGGCTGTGCGTCTTCGGGATCGTGACCCGGGGGCTGCCCCTGGCGGAGCGGCTGGCGTCCACACTGGCTGAGATCGGGGAACGGCGTCCGGCGGTCCATGGACTGGACGTGCGCGCCTACCGCGACGATCAGCCGCGCGCCGTGGCGACGCCTCCGGCGATCGCACGCGACCTGGTCCACGAGCGCCCGGTGCTCCTGGTCGACGACGTGCTCTTCAACGGACGTACCGCGCGGGCGGCGGTGGAGGCGGTGATCGCCGCCGGGCGCCCGACCTCGATCCAGCTGGCGGTGCTGGTCGACCGCGGACATCGCGAGCTTCCCATCCGGCCCGATTACGTCGGCAAGAACATCCCCACCTCGCTGCGCGAGTGGGTCGAGGTCCGAGTCGCCGAGATCGACGGCGAGGACTGCGTGCGCATCCTGGAGCGCGGCGACCGCTGATGACCCTGCGCGGCGTGCGCGTCCTGGGCGAGGCGGGTCTCAGCGCGCCCCATGACATGGAGGTTGGCGCACGAGGCGGACCTGGGACTATCGACGCCAGCGGCTGCATCCTCTCGCCCGGCTGGGTCGACCTGCACGCGCATCTTCGCGACCCCGG